>JAYWHB010000734.1:0-5972 GCA_043777915.1 Deinococcales bacterium | reverse complement strand
TACTTTGCTTAGAAATACTTTTGAATCAGGCGTTTATGTGCAGGACAAGCAAAATTATTTCCTTGAATGCCGCTATCTTTCGCCAACAAAAGTTAAGAAAATTTATGCTTGGTCAAAACGTGTCACACTAGAAAAATTTAAGAATTGGGCTGTTGGTTATGAACGCATAGACAATTACGGCACTAGAATTACCGAGGAAAATTATCGGGCGTATTTTGAAAGATACATCAAAGATTTTATAGAATTTGCGAACAAAAATGCTGAAAAAGGTTACGGCTTTTTACTAGTGAGTATTTAAGTCGGTAATAGCTTCAAAGTGATTTCGATACGACCATCCTCAAAGCACCAACTCGAGGGAGACTGCTCGGACTTAATTTGGGGCGCTAAAGATTTTAGGAATGCAAGTCTGTGATTGACTGTTTGGAGACCTGCATTGATTTAATCACAGGAGATTTAAGATGATTCTAAGTTTAGAACAGATTCAAGAGCGTTTTTATTGGTTAGATAAGAGTGGTTGGACTCAGCATAGTGATGGAGGATGGATTTACAAGGATGCTGTTTTACACGATAGAGTTAAGACTTTCAAGGGTATTGCTATTGGTGGCGAGATTCATGATGGAGATTTTTATGGTGGCGAAATTTATGGTGGAGAAATTTGGAATGGAGAGTTTCATGACGGCGCGATTCTAGGTGGAATCATTCGTGGTGGAGTGATTCGTGGTGGAGTCATTCGCGGTGGCGAGATTTGCGGTGGCGTAATTTATGGCGGATTGATTCACGATGGCAAGGTTCATGGTGGTGAGATTTTTGACGGTAGCCTAATTTATGATGGAGAAATTTTTGATGGAGAAATTCACGGTGGCGTGATTTTTGGCGGAGAAATTTATGGCGGTGAGATTCATAGTGGAGAAATTCATGGTGGCGTGATTCGTGGCGGAGAAATTTATGGTGGAGAAATTCATGGCGGAGAGATTCATGGTGGACAAGTTCACGGTGGCGTGATTCGTGGCGGAGAGATTTACAAAGGTGGATGGATTTATGGCGGGGAAATTCTTGGCGGAGCGATGTATGCTGGAGCAATTCATGACGGGGTGACTCATCGTGGAGAGATTCGTGGTGGTGTAATTGATGGTGGCGAGATTCATAAGTCTCCTATTTTTATTCAAGGAACTAGGCATTTTGTGACTCAGGTGGAGAAAGGCAAAATTCAAATTGGGTATGAAAACCGCACTGTAGAAGATTGGTTGGAAAATTATATGAGTATTCTTGCCAATCAAATGTATACAGATAATCAGGTGAGGGAATATAAAAAGCACATTGATTATTTGATTTCATTAAGCCAAGAAGACTGAATTTAAGTACCCAAGCCTAATTACATTGGATTAATTCTTGAGCGGAATTTGCGTGTGAAACAGGTTCTTATCACAAATACTAAGCTCAAAAGTCGAACATAAATATGCTGTGGTACTTAATAATGTTTTTGAATTGTTTCGATGCGACCATCTTCAAAGTACCGAGCAACTTTAGATTTGGGACGCGGTTGTGGTTCATCCAAAAATCTCGAGTATTGGTGTGATGACAGCGCCAATCAGTACCAAGCCAAGGATACCAAAGAAAATAATGCTGGCAAAGACCACGCCGACCCCAAGGTAATCGTTAATGATTTTTAAGGCGGTTAGTAAAAAGGCTTGGTTATGCTCGAGCCTTGCGTACTGGGAAGCAAGGCGACTGGTGGTGTACTGTTCGCGGTAGTTTTCGACGTTACAATAAGGGCATAATGTGGCAAATTCACCGTCTTGTAATTGCAGGGTGGCGCTGCACGAACGGCAGGACTCGAGCAGAGTGCCTTTTGCTTTGGTGGGTAATTGACTAAGTGCTGGAATTTTTTGGCGCAGTTCATGACGCATCCCGCCCATTATGATGCACAATCCCAAGGTACTTATCCCACCGATAATGCCAATGAATCCCAAGAAAGGTAGGAATGTCAGGGTCGCATCACGCCAAAAATTTGGTTCTGAACGGCGCAAAGCGGTTTCTATGGTGTTGTTCCATGCTGGTGAAAATTGCAGTAACCACAATTCAAAGAGTGCTAAAGCAATAAGCACCCATACCGCCCATGAACTGGTGAAGAACTTAGCAGAATGTATGGCTTGCAGGGCATTTTGCCAGACTCGACTGACTTGTTTTTTAAGCTGCATCGCTTCGGCATAGGCTTTTGGTAATTCATCAGTATGCTGACAATACGGGCAGTAGACCCGTTCTGGCTCGAGGATCACACCAGCACTGCACTTTGAGCAACGCAAAGGCGATAGCACAGGCAGTTGCTCGAGGATTTGTGGTGTGAATCTGGCTTGATTTGGTTTGCCAAAGGCTTTCTCGAGGGCTTGGATGCTGCCAAATTGTTCCGAACCGTGCCAAACAGCCACAACCAAGCAAATCGGAACGAGTATAGCGTGAATTAAAAAAATTATTTCCATATGTTTTCCCCCTTAGTAATCCCCACCATAATCTTCACACGCATTGGTGATTGGGTAAAACTTATTTTCTTTGCGAGGTGGGTAGGTGTTATAAAACGTCATGACTGATAAATTTTCGTTTTGTTGAACCAAAAAGTCTTGGTGGACAGAATCCCAAGTGTAAGGTTCTCTGGTTTTTCCAATGCGATAAGCAAAAACCAAACCATTTGTCGAGGCTTCAATCGCCGCAGCCATTGTTTGTCGTTCAGTATTACTGGCATCATTGTCGTACCACAGCACCGCACCAACCACATGAATATAACGTGGAAAGTTTTTTAGGTGCTGGTCAGCATGGTCTTTAACCCATTGGGGTAAGCGTTTAGCCTTAATAAAATGCGCTTCGGCAGGCGCATAAACTGGGGTCTCGAGAATATCCAGTTCGTAGCCAAGTGGGAAAAACACATTGTTGACCCTTGTGAATTTACCAATATGGCTTTTGATTTTTTTAAGCACCCAATACTGCCAATTTCGTATGGAATCAGAATAGACCAGATGCAGGTAACAATCAGTGCAGGCGTGTTTCATGGGTATGTTTGTTTGCCAATTTTGCAAATCTTGTTCTTTGAATTTTTGCTTGGTTTCCATACTTATATTATTTGTCATTATTTGGTCACACTTTGGTTATTACCATTTCTCGAGGTACACAAAACCTTCGTAGTGCTAAAGCAACGACTTAGCGTAGCACAGGAAAATTCGCAACTCTTTGATGGTCAGACTTTATCATCTACACAATAACCAAAGTGTAACCGCTTCACCAGCAAACTGTTATGTAAGGAGGTCGCCAAATCATGACGACAAACCCAATGGTTATTTACCGTGAAGAAAAAACCCAGACTTGGTTCAAAGTCAAAGACATCTCGGATTTACATACTGAAATGACCCTCAAGGACGGTGTGACCCTGGTTTTTCATTGCCAAGCCTTCGGAGACTCACGCAGTGGAGCATTTACAGGTGAAATGGTGGTGCTGCAATGCCATGACCATTCTACTGATGTTCGGTACGCCGCCAAAGTGATGTTTGAATACATCAGCGATGAACAATTATTTTTGGTCAGAGCCAATGCTCGAGAAGCCGTATTACCAGAAGTGCCAATTGAATGGAAAAACCTTGTATTGTCACAAAATCACATGCTGCATTACACCAGTGACGCAACAAACATCAATCCATTTTTGGCATTGGTCAGCAACAATCAATTGACCCTCGAGAATAGCCAATTGCTCGGTTCGCAAACCATGATTCCAATGGAAACCACAAAAACCCAGCATCAAACTTGGGGACGCAATCGTACAAAACCAGTCCCGAAAATAGAAACCCGTATTGTTCCAAACAAATCTTGGTTTAATCGTTTGTTCAGACGTGCTTAAATTCTTCAAATCAAGTTATTTCCTTAAATAAAGCGGTGGTGTATCATCAGACAATCTGAATCTGAGGTGAATCTTGCAAAGTATTTTCTTTGGTACGTTACAAAAAAGATTTTTGGCAATGCGTTCAAAACGCAGCAGTTTAAGCATTGCCCTTGTGGGTCTGCCGGGAATTGGAAAAACCCATACCACCACAGCATTATTACAAGTCCTGCCTTGCAAAAACATTGGTTTACACGCCACCAGCAGCCCATCGCTTATTGCCTCAG
Organism: Deinococcales bacterium; assembly: GCA_043777915.1. Classification (GTDB taxonomy): domain Bacteria; phylum Deinococcota; class Deinococci; order Deinococcales; family JAAFIG01; genus JAAFIG01. The sequence goes on along the minus strand of JAYWHB010000734.1, from coordinate 1,826 downwards.
CTATTCCAAAAACTAAGCAGTTAGCCCCTTGGATGCAAAAACAATTGGATTTACTGCATAAAAACGAATTGCCCACAGAAGCCATTCCATTGCTTTTAGCGTTGCTGCTCGAGCAACAAGCCCCAATCGTGCTGCACCTCGAAGATGCCCATGATGCCACTACAATTCAACTCGAGCAGATTCTTGTCTTGGCTAAAGCCATTCTAAAAACAAAAGGTGTGGCATTACTACTGACTTCTCGGGTTGATTTACCCGAACCGATTGTGGCGCTGCACGTACCTAGGCTCGAGATAAGTGCAGTTAAAGATTTAATCGCTACGCAATTGAATGGTCAAATTCCAGCCGAGGCACTGGCTTTTATTGAAACTCGAGCCGGTGGAAACCCTTTGTTTATTTTGGAATTCCTGCGTTTTTTAACCCGCCAAGGTTATTTATGGTCAGATGGTCAAGACTGGCACTGGCGCGAACCAGACAGTGGTTTTGTTCCAGTCACCTTGGATGCCCTGATTGGGCAGTGGTTAAGTAAATCAGTTGAAGATATACAAACACAGTTGGTGCTTGAAACTCGGGCTTTTTTACCTGAATCATTAAATGCTGATTTGGTTTTGCAAGTCTGGCAAGCGGTCAGTGGTTTACCCGAGTTTGAATTTAACTTGGCAAAAACAAATTTAATCCAAAAAGGACTGCTGTTGGATACAGGTTTTGTACACCCCTTGGTTCGAGAAGTAGTGTTACGTGAGTTGCCCGTCACCAGCCTAAAAAATCATGCCATTCGTGCTGTGGAAGAACTCGAGAAGACCGACCCAGCTTTGGCACTTGAATTACTCGAGACTGCACAATTGCCTCGGGAACAAATGATTCAAATTTTACAACGAATTTACCAAGAAGCCAGAGGCAATCCGAGGGTATTAGCGCTGGCACAAGCCCATATGGTGCGGGTTTTGCCTTTGCCAGAACAAGCCCAAGCTGCGCTAAAAGCAGCTAAAATTTTAGAGCCATTTGATTATCTTGAAGCCGCCAAATTACTTGAATTTGCATGGCAACTTAAACCCACCGACCCAAAGATTACCTTAGCCTTGGTTGAGTTTCGTTTTGACCAAAAACGCAATTCTGAAATAAGCCATTTACTCGATGGTTTAGCAATTGAATTGCAAGAAATGACTGATGTTATCGGATGGCGTTTGGTTGTTTTGGATTCCCAAGGACAACGCACCCAAGCTGTCACAGCTTGGGAACAACATCCACAATGGCACGAACAAATGTCTCCAAGGTTGTTATCGCTGATAGCTCGACTTTGTTTGCGCGAAGGACGCACTGACCTGATGCAGCAAGCAATTGAGTTTGGATTACAACGCCAAGGCTTAAGCACTTCTGAATTGTGTTCACTCCTGAATCTTAAAGCAATTTTTCTGTCAGTAGGTCAAGGTAAATATCAAGAAGCCCTCGATTTGTATTCCAAAATTCTTGAACTCGATGCTTCGTTAAGTAGCCCTTTATTAAACCGAGCCATGATTAAACAATCAAATTTTAATGACCTTAAAGGGGCAAAAAGCGATTATGAAAAAGTGATTTTGGTTCATTCACAAAAAGGGCAAACGATTTTAACTTGCAGAGCGCAAATATATCTTGCCTCACTCGAGCGCCAATTAAATAATCTTAGTGTTGCCGAAAAATTATTACAAAATAGTCTTTGGGTCTGCGAAAAAAGCGATGAAAAAGATATTTTATTTGAATGCTACATGGAATTAAGTGTCTATTACAGAAATCTAGGTACATTGCTGCAAGATTTAACCAGTCTTAAGTATGCAAAATTGGCTTTAGGGTTA
>JAYWHB010000733.1:0-2165 GCA_043777915.1 Deinococcales bacterium | reverse complement strand
GGCAATACTCGAGGCGCGTTCGGCAGCACTAAATGTGCCATCGCAGTTACTGTCCAAATAGACCAAATAACTGTAATTACTGACTCCTGTTGGGGTTAAATTGACATTGCCAAGTGTTCCGGGGCGGTAGCTTTGGGTAAAAACAACACTACCGGGGCTGGGAATCTGAGCGCTTTGACTCGAGAGCAACACGCTTTTTGGCACAACTCCAAAGTTGTAAGCGCTGTAATTTGTACCAGCGCTAAAGGTTAGTGTGTGTGTACGTGCAGCAGTATCGCCAAAAGTTGTGGCAAGAATCGCTCCTGTGTTGTTGATATTTTTACCCGTTGGTACATCGAGGTCGTGGCGAATGACAACTGGGTTTGCCCAAGTAAATTCAATCCAAAGGGTATAATCCCCGTTTGCATTGCTTAGACTCGAGTCGCTGTTGACCCCACTGATGGCTTGAACAGTTGCATTGCTGATGCCTTGCTCACCTGTATTTCGGACGGCGTTGTTGGCATTGGCAACCACGCTAAATGGGGCTGTACTGGTGCTGTTTTGACCATCATCCCTAAAAATGTTACCCGTCACTTTTGCACCTCGGAAATTCCCAAAGTTTTGCTGGGTTAGATTAAATTGGCTGATGCTGGTGACTCGAGGATTGCTTGTGGTAAACACGTAAGTCGCCACAGTGTTTTGGGTAATGGTGTAATTGCCAACAGGTAAATTGCTAAAGGTGTACACGCCAGAAGCGTTGGTGGTGGTACTCGAGACCGCCGCACCGCCTAAGGTAATGGTGATGCTTGGTAAAAATCCTTCGCCTGAATCGCGGATTAAATTATGGTTGGCATCAATAAACGACACCCCTGTAATTTGATAGCCCAGAACGATGGTACTGGCACTTGGGTTGTTATTGGTGGTGTTGATGTCACCAATACCCGCAGGGGGGCTTAGACTGGCAGTGTTGATAATCGTTGTGGCGGCGGCACTGGGTTGGATAATCCCGTTAATCACAATTGTGACTGTGCCGTTGGCTGGCAGGGTCAGGGTCAGATTGATGTTGTTGGTCGTACCACTGGCACTCGAGCAACTGCCGCCTGCACTGGTGCTGCATGTCCAACTCGAGACCAAAACGGTGCTAGGGACAGTATCGGTTAGAACTGCACCAGTCACGGTAAAGCCACTGGTGTTTAGTCCATTTAAGGTATAGGTCAGGGCATTGCTTGGTGAAGCATTGGCTAAACTCGGGGTTTTGGTCAGTTGTAAATCTACCCGTAAACTGACTTTGACATTGCGAATCTCGTGGAAATTTGTAGAACCACCGGTTGAAGAAGCAAAGCCAATTTTTAGGGTGGCAGGTGGGGCGCTTGGTAAATTGAATGGCGCAATCACTTCGGTAAATGTTCCATTTTGCACCGTCATCCAACGCACAAAGGACTGATAGCCGCCACTCCCGTTGGGTTGAACAACCATACTGACACGGCGGTAATAAGTGGCAGGAAGTGGACGGGTTGACCCGCCGGGGCTATCTATTCCGGGGCTTAGGGTGTTTGTTCCCGCCAAGTAGTTGTAACCCGTTGCACCGTTGCCGGGTCCACGTATTGCCATGGCATCGGTACGCACCCCAGGTCCGCCAGTGGTACAACGGTCGGCGGCACTCGAGAAATTACCAAATTCATCCAAGGCAATTCCCAAATAGGCGTTGGATAAGCCACCCGGACTGCCACCATAACCTTGGCAATAACCAAGCGCCCCTCCAAAATCGCCGATTTGAAAAGCACTGGTTGCGCCGTCAAATAAAAACATCGTGATACCGTCTGCCCCTGTACCGCCCCAAGAGGCATACTCAAAATCTATTTCAAATCCAAGCGGGGTCGGAAAAGCCGTGTCAAAATAAGCATGACCTTTTTGATTGCCAGCATTGCTGGTCAGGCGCAACCAGCCAGAACCAACAGGGTCAATAACTGGCGCAGCCGCCGTTAGCCGTGCATTATTGCCCAAAATCCAACCAGAGGCAGTCGCACCCGTAAAGGTCTGGTCTACTGCAAATTGAGCCGAGGCGGGCATCGCACAGCACAGGACAATCTGAATGCCTATTGCCATGTAGAGTGGGGATGATGGCTTTAGGTCTAAACAAACAAACCCTAGTTTGGAAATGGCTGTTGATTGCAGTGATTGTCCTG
>JAYWHB010000732.1:0-6006 GCA_043777915.1 Deinococcales bacterium | reverse complement strand
GTGCTTGTAGAAGCATTTTCTCGAGTTCTTCATAACTGGGTTTGCCAACAGGCTTTTCGATAGAGTCCATTATACCCGACAGACCCCTGAGTAGTTACTTTCCCAGAGGATAAAATTGCCTTTGAGGCATACCAAAAAAACCCTTTGTGGGAGCGTCTTGATGCAGTCAAAAATAAGCGTGTTTATGTGGTGGATCGTGGAGTCTGGTCGTATGGGCGCGGTATTTTAGCAATTCGTAAAATTACCGCCGAAATGCTGACCAATGGGATTTTAGGCAATCGAGCGCAATGATTATGGATTGTCACTGATGACACGGTATGGACTGCTATTCTTGGTCGCTTGGTTTTGTCTTGCCAGCGCTCAGGAAAAGCCCAGAACAGTTTTGGTCAGTTTTCTGCCACTGCTCGAGAGCGCCCAGCGAATTGCCTCGGGTCGGCTCGAGGTGCGGATGTTGCTGTCAGCCGGTGCAAGCCCGCACACTTTTGACCCAACGCCCAAAGATGTACTGACGGTGCGAAATGCTGATTTACTGCTCTTAAATGGTTACGGCATAGATGCGTGGCTCGAGCGGTTATGGCGGGTTGGTGGACAACAAGCACGGTTGGTCAAACTTGCCGAACAAGCCGAATTTGCGCGTATTGGGCAACTTGGACGCATAGATGCCCATGTCTGGCTTGATGCCAGCATTATGGCAAGTATGGCTCGAGAAATCGGTGAGGCTTATGCTTTGTTTGATAAAGCCAACGCCAGTGCTTATCGCCAAGCGGCTGTACTCGAGAAGCAGCGTTTGCTCGAGCTACACCAAGAAATTAAAGTTTCGCTTGAGCCAATAAGAAATGCTGGTTTAGTGGTTTTTCATAATGCTTGGGACTATTTTACAAGGGCTTACAGCTTGCGTGTGGCTGCAATTGTGCGGGTTCAAGTCGAACGTGACCCAAGCGCCAAAGAAATTGCCGAGATTGTGCGCCTGATGCGCCGTGAGAACATCAAAGCGATTTTTGTAGAACCGCAACTCCCAGACCGTGTGGCTCGAATTATTGCCCTTGAAGTTGGTGCAAAGGTTTTTGTGCTTGACCCCGAAGGCTCTAGCCTAAGCGAGAATTACACGTCTTTGATGCGCTATAACGCGACGACGTTACTTAGAGCCTTACGTTAAGGCTACCCTTGTCAAATGCTTATTGATAATGTATTCTCAATAAGAGACAGTTATGACTGTCTCGAGCCACAACTGTATCGGCAACCCGTTTGAATTCACCAACCCCTTGTGGGTGTTTTTAGGAGAAAGCATGAAAAAAATCGCACTATTGGCTATTGCAGCCGCAGGACTGAGCGTCACTTTGGCTCAAGAAACCGAAATCCTTAGCGCTCGATTGGTTTATAGCGATGCTAAAAACAATACGCTGAACATGATTAACCTCAACGACCGTAAAAAAATGGCTTCGTTCAGCACCCCGGGCAAAATTACCTATGCCATCTCGAGTGGCAGCCAGCAGCATATTTTAGTGGCTCACCGCGACGACAGCCGAATTACAGTCTTAAACAGTGGGTTAAGCACCGCCGACCACGGCGACCACAAAGACTTGATCGAAAAAGCCCCATACATTACCGCCACCATGAACGTCGGTAAACAACCGACCCATTACTTTGTTCACGATAAAACCATTGCCTTTTTTAACGATGGTGACGGTACAGTCGCTATTCTCGACGAGGATAAACTTGGCTTGAGCATGGATTTTGAACAAATTAAAACTGCCCAGCCAGACCACGGCGGTGTGGTTGTCCTCGAGAAAGAAGTGCTAGTGGGTTACTTGCGTCTCGGGCGAATTGATGTTTTTGAGCGCAAAACTGGCAAACTCTTACAAACCCTGCTCGGTTGTCCAGCCCTACACGGCGAGGCAATGCACGCTACAGGCTTTTATTGGGGCTGCGGCGATGGTGTCATGCTGGTCAAACGCGACGGCGATAAATTTAGTGCCACAAAAATTGCTAATCCAGTTAGTACACCCGCCAATACCCGAGTTGGGGTGTTTGCTGAATCCAAAAAACACAACTTTGCAATTGGTAACTTTGGTAAAGGCATTGCTTTTGTGGACCCAACAAAATCGGTTCTCGAGGTCATGGCACTACCCGCCAACCCAATCAAAATGGAATTCCTCGAGAATGGTGTGTTAATTGTCCTGACCGCCGATGGTTTCTTGCACAGTTTAGATGTTGTTAAACGCAGCGTGATTGCCAGTGTTAGTGTTACGCCAGAAGTCAAAGCCAGTGGTGAGGGTGTGGTCAGACCATCATTTGCCATTATGCAAGACCGCGTTTTTGTGACCAGCCCAGAACAAGGCAGTATTATCGAGGTCGGCACGGCAAAAATGCAGATTGTCCGCCGTATGTCTGTTGGTGGTACTCCTGCCAGCATCGCCATCAGCATGGCGCAAGGCGTTAAGCACTAAGCAACTCGAGCAGCAAACTAAACCCCGCCTATTCACGGTGGGGTTTTCTAGGGTAAGCAATGAACGCAACCCAAAATCCAATGACCGTACAGATGTGGCTCTGGGGTTTAGATGCCATCAGAGGTGATTTAACAGCTCGAGGATTTCTTAAAATGCCTCGCCCAGAAAATAGCGAATCCAGCATCTATAGTCTCGAGCCACTGCATTTACACGGACACGGCATTTGGCTCGAGACCCAAACCGAAATTCTGGTCTACCGCCGCCCCAATAAAAGCTGGTATGCCTTACCAAAAACCGCTAAAGTCTGCATTGAATACTTCACCCAAAGCAGCCTCGCATGGTGCGATTATGCCCGTCCTCGAGCCGTACCACACCGTGAGGGGTTGGCAATGATTAAACCAATTATTCTCGAGTATGAACACTGGTTGCAAACACAGCACGGTAACATTCGCTCGCAGCAAATTAAAACCATCCCCAATCAAAAAGTGCGTCGGGCTGTGGTAGCTTGGCAAGACTTTGTTAGGATAGAATTATGATTACTAAAAATATGGTCGTGCAAATTGAATACGAAGCCAAACTCGAGGGTCTTGTGGTGGCGCATACCCATAAGCCCAAATTGCTTTTAATAGGTCATGAACGCGACCTGCCACCCGGACTCGAGGATGCAATTCTAGGGAAAACCGCCCCGCTCGAGTTGACTGCCAGTTACGCCTATCCAGCCTATGACGAAAGTAAAGTCACCACGGTCAGTCTTGCCCAATTGCCTATTGCTAATCCTGAAGTTGGTTCAAAATTTAGCGCCACCGATATAGTAGGGCAAGCGCTCGAGGCTCGAGTGATTGCAATAGATGGCGACAATATTACGGTGGATATGAATCACCCAAGGGCTGGAAAAACTCTTTTCTACAGCATTAAAATACTCAGCACTCGAGCAGCCGAAGCTGGCGAACTCGAGCATGGTCATGCACATGGGGCTGGTGGGGTCGAGCATAAGCACTGATAACCCTGACAATTTGTGGTTTAAGGTGTAACCTAGAGAAGATGAACAAGGCTCATAATCTCGAGGATGCGATTCTTAATCTTGACCCTGCCCACCCATTAACAAGAGAGGAACGCGATTTTTTTGTTGAACGCGATCATAGCGAACGCCGTGATATGAGTGGGTATCTAAGGGTTCTGGCAAAAAAATCTGAAACCTATGCACGATTCCTATTTACAGGACATCGGGGTGCGGGTAAAGGCACAGAATTAAATCGTTTGCACGAAGAACTCCTAGATACTTATTGCATTGCCCATTTTTCAGTGCGTGACAAATTGGAAGTCAGTGACCTCGAGTACCGCGATGTTGTATTTGCTATTGGTATGGGCATTGTGCAACTGGTAGAACAGAATGAAAAATTAACAGAAGCAGTGGATCGGAAAATGCTGCAACCAATCATTGATTTTTTTGCTGAAATTTATAAAGATGAGGAATTCAAAGCCCAATTTGGTGCAGGACTCGAGCTAAAACCAACGTTGTTGAATATACTCACTGGCTATGCACGTTACGGAACAGAACGTACAACTCGCCAAACAGTTCGCAAAAAAATCAGTGGCTCATTAAATACTTTAGCTAAAGCCATTGATGACTTAGCAAGATGGATTGAACGCACCACCGAAAAGAAAATTTTAGTGATTGTTGAAGACCTAGACAAGGCAGATATTGAGAAGGCTCGAGAACTGTTTTTTGAACACAGCCAGACCTTGGCATTTTTGCCAGTCCACCTGATTTATACATTTCCTGTAGCACTAAGACACAGCAACGAATTCACGCAAATAACCGCATATTTTGAAAATTACGATCTGCCAAATATCAAAACGCATACCCGAGATAATCAACCAGTAGTAACGACTATCTTAGAGGAGATTCTAAAAAAACGAGTCTCAGAAGGACTATTTGAAGCTGGTGTTCTAGCCTTGTTAGCCCAAAAATCCGGCGGACTCATTCGTAGTCTAATTTCCCTAGCCAACGATGCTTGTTTGCAGGCAGTGGTTGCAGGTAAGTTAAGTGTCAGCCTCCAAAACGTTCTGACTGCTGCTGCCAAAGTCCGAGCCACTTATGTACGAATGCTGACTCCAGAACAAATAGCTCGACTTAAAGAAATTAGCCAAACAAAAAAAATAAATAATACAGCCTTAGACCGTGAACTCCTAGCAAACCTAAGCATTCTCGAGTATCGCAACGACGACCCAAACCCGTGGTACGACGTTCACCCGATTGTCCAAGAACTGTTATGAATCCGCTCGAGAATTTTAGCCCCAGTCAAGCCGAAGAATTCTGGCATTTACTGACCCTGCATCGCCTAGCCAAAATTGGTTATGTGGCATTTGCAATGTATGCCAATGGAAAAGACTGGGATGCCTTAAAAACCGCACTCGAGGCTGAACCAACCCTGAATAGCAAAGTTATTTTTGTTCCTTCGGGCAATATCAGTATTTCCGATCCAAACTTTTTACCAAGCCTGCGCCAAATTGGTTCTGAACGTAGCCTTGTGCTGATGCGGGTGGATTTAAGCCCAAACGATGAAGGTTTTAAGCATTTTTGTGGGTACTTAAATTTTCACCGAGAAGAAATTGTGGACTTGCCACATGGTTTGGTGATTTGTGTAACCGAAACGGTTTTGACCCAAATAAGTCTCAAAGCTCCTGATACCTTTGCAGTCAAAAGAGCGCTTTTGGATTTTAGGGGCGAACATATATTGGACTTACCGCTTGGTGACTCTGGACTGTGGCTGCGCGATATACAAGCTAAAACTGGTAAAGTTCAAGACCTAAAACAATTGCTTGAACAAGAAAAGAACAATACTAATTCAGACAAAAGCTATATCAAACGACTTGAACTACGTCTGGCACATATGTTAAATGAAGTTGGGCAAAATGAGGAAGCCTTGCCACTGGTACAACAAGCCATCGAGTCAGCTCGAATTGAAAATAACCAAGAAGTGCTGGCTGAGGCACTACACTTGTACAGTCTAGTATTAAATTATTTTAATAAGCTCGAGGAAGCAGCGCAAGCCAGCTTGGAAGCTGTAGAAATACGTCGAAAATTAGTTATAGAAACCCAGAATGCCTATTTACCGAATCTTGCTAATTCTTTAATAAACTTAGGTAGCCGATATTTTTATTTAGGTGAAGCTCAAAAAGCAGTAGCTACAACTAGAGAAGCAGTAGAAATATTTCGTAAACTTGCAATAGGACAACCACAGCTTCATTATCCATCGTTTCTCGCATTGGCTTTAAATAATTTGGGAATCTGGTATGGCAAACTCGGACTTCTTGAGCAAGCCTTAGAAGCGACCTTAGAAGCCATTTCAATTTATCGAAAACTTGCGACTGATTTGCCAAATTTTTATCTTCAAGAGCTTGCTATGGCGCTGACTAATTTGGGAATCTGCCAAATGAATCTTGGTTATGTCGTAGATGCAGTAAAAGCCAGTCAAGAGGCTTCAGAAATTTACCATAAAATTTCTTTGATAAAACCAGAAGGTGTTTACTTGGCGGACTATGCCCTGTCACTTAC
>JAYWHB010000731.1:0-6032 GCA_043777915.1 Deinococcales bacterium | reverse complement strand
CAGATGGTTTTGTGCGCTTAAAAATGGGTATCTCGAGACCACCCAAAGACTGGAGCGTTCCTAATTGGGTCCTATCAAATTTTACACCCGAAGAACTCCCAATGCTCGAACAAATCATCAAAATTTCTTTGGATGCCACCACCATCATCACTAAAGACGGTGCTGTCGAAGCTCAGAATAAGTTTAACAACACCGATTTACGCCCAAAAGAAGAAAAACCACTTTTAGCCCCTAGCCCCTAACCTTTGCCCTTCGCCTTTCGCCTTTCGCCTCACTTCTGCTATTCTCGAGATATGGATTTTTTACCACTTTCTGAACTCGAGGTGCGAATTCTTGGTGCGTTGATGGAAAAGCAAATCACCACGCCAGATTTGTACCCGTTGTCCTTAAATAGCCTGACCAATGCCTGTAATCAAAAGAACTCACGGCAACCAGTCAGTAGTTACTCAGAGCGCGAAATCGAAAATGCGCTCGAGGTGATGCGACTCAAAAACCTGACTGGTTTTATTCGTGAACCCGGCGGACGGGTGCAAAAATACCAACATTATTTGTCTCGGGAAATGACCCTGAAACCAGATGAACATGCGGTGCTGTGTGTCTTGATGTTGCGTGGCGCTCAGACGGTTGGCGAGTTGCGTGGGCGCTGTGAACCAATCCATAAATTTAGCGAATTAACAGGAGTAGAAACTGTTTTGGAGCGCTTTGCTTCACGGGAATTGGTGGTTAAACTCGAGAAAAGCGCGGGTGAACGCGATCACCGTTGGACACATTTACTGACAGGTACGCCGATTTTACCGATTGCTTCGGATGTGGCTCGAGCCTCGGGCGGAGGGTCAGACCTAATCAACCGAGTCGAAGCGCTTGAATCCGAGGTACTGGCACTACGGGCAGAACTCGAGACGATTAAAAACCGTTTATGAATCTGGTCTACATCGCTGTTTTTGGGGCTTTGGGCAGTCTGGCAAGGTATGGGGTTGGGCTGTGGGGCGCTTCTTATGGCTTACTTTTTCCATGGGGAACACTGCTGATTAACGTTTTAGGCAGCTTAATTCTTGGTTTTGTGGCAACACTGGCACTCGAGCATCAGCTTTCTGAGACCATGCGTCTTGCGATAGCCGTGGGGTTTTGTGGTGCATTTACCACCTTTAGCACCTTTGAACTTGAGGTCATGAATGCCTTACTCGAGGGACGCTTTTTTATGGCGGCGGCTTACGTCACCTCGAGTCTGGTTTTAGGTTTACTGGCGGTTTTTTTGGGACGGGCATTGGCGCTGCTTATTTAGGTTGCGCTAAGCCTTTATTGAGCGCTTCAAATGCGGCTGGACGCGGTAGTGGACGCATATTAAAAACAAGTTCTTTGGTCGTTTCATCGCGTCGAAATGGCGACCACCAAACAAAGGTGGCTCGCCCCGCCAAGTCGTCCAAGGTAACGGGTCCAAAAGCCCTGCCGTCTTCGCTGCCGCCCGGCGAGCGGTTATCGCCCATCACAAAATACTGCGTGTTTTTAAGCACAAACGGTGTGATTTTATAACCAGCTTTGGCTTTTTCTTCACCACAAGGACTTTCTGGACGCAATTTATTGGCTTCGGCGGCTTTGTTAAAGTTCCAGTAATCAGAATTGGCAAGGTAAGAGCAATCATCAAAGCTCTGTTGTTTTTTCCAGTAACTGACGGTGTGGTTTTCATTTACTTTTACACCATTGACGGTTAGGATTCCCTTCTCGAGGCTGATTTTATCGCCCGGAACACCGACAATTCGCTTGATGTAAAACGGTTTGTAGGTCAGACTTGGAATATAGTTTCCAATTATTGGCAATGGTTGAATCCGCCCTGCGTCTTTAGGTGGTTTCAGCACCACCAAATCACCGCGCTTATAACTCATAATGCCCAGTTTAGAAAGCCACATTTCATATTTTGGAACAAAAACCCGTTCTCCATCGCGGATATTGGGTAAATCGCTCGAGCCAGAAATTGCCACCGTAGTAAAGACAAAAGTGGTAATGACCACGGCAATAATCACGGCTTCACCAATAGGACGCACCCATTCGCGCCACAAATAATCGCCAATGTTAGCAAAGACTTTGCTGGCTTTTTTCTTGATTGGCTCTGCCACAACTGGCTCGAGTGGCGGGCTTGGCAAAATTTCAGGATTTTCAAGTTCAGGATTAGGTTTATCAGGATTCATAACAACTCCGGTTAAGCATAGACAGATTTAACACAAAGGCAATTGATATTGCCCTAGCCGAACACTCTTTATTTATTCTCGAGGTGGTGCAGTCGCGTCAAATGCCCGCCATACCAAGGCAAGACTCGCCACTTCGAGCCAAAGCTGAACAAATTGGGTTTGGCGAACCTCGAGTGGTACAGGTTGCAAATCCAAACCAGCCGCTTCAAGTTGCACTGGAAGAGGTTGTCGCACCTCGAGATTTAGGGCTGTGGCTTTGGGTTCTTGGTTGGAGCGTTGTAGCGGCACAAAATGCGTTTCGATTTCTTGCACCACTGCCCTTGCCAATGCCCCACCGCTAATAAAAATCAGCAGCGCGGCGCAGCGCAGTAACCAGTTATGCAAAGCAGAACGCATCTGACAAGAGTATACTCATGTTTTTCTGAGAAGATTGTCTTTAGATGCCTCGAGTAGAACCTCCGAAAGAATGCCATTTCATCGTTAGTTACAGGACAGACACAGGGGTCTGTCCCTACAGTAATGGCGTAAAAATGCGTGAGGTAGGGGCGAACCCCCATATTCACCCTGTTTTTCCATTCACGAATTCAATGAAAATCCCTAAAAATTTAAGACTTTTCGGAGGTTCTGTGCCTCGAGTTCTGATTTTTTTGTTATTGCTGCTGGTTTCATGTGTGCCTGCTGCGGCAATGCCACGCACCGAGGCTGGCAGCGCCTTGTATATCCTCTCTAACCTAAACGGCTTAGACGGAGCGCAACGGCTCGAGGGCATGGCTTACGGCGAACATCCACGCCAAAAGCTGGATGTGTACTTGCCGACGGGTTCTCGAGCCAAATCTAAGGGGATTGTGATTTTTGGCTACGGTGGTGGCTATAGAGACGGCAACCGTGACGAGTACCGTTTTGTCGGACAAGTTTTTGCCAGTCTGGGCTTGGTGACGGTTATTTATGATTACCGCTTGTACCCCGAAGTGCATTTCCCGACCTATCTCGAGGATGCGGCTTTGGCGGTGCGTTGGGTTTTTGAAAACGCTGCCAAGTACGGCGCAGACAAGTACGCCATGATTCTGGCGGGTCACAGTGCTGGGGCGCATATTGCGGCATTGCTTGCCACCAATCCAGTCCATCTGGAGATGGTTGGTTTGCAACCACGGATTTTTAATTTGGTGCTGTGCCTAGGCGGTGGTTATGATTTTTGGGATGCCCAAACTGGTTTTATCTCCCCAGATATTGCCGAGGTCATGCAGGGCGCAAAACCCAAAGCCACCCAACCGCTCGAGTTTTTAAGTGCTTTTGTACCGCCAATGTTACTGATGCACGGCACTACTGACCAAATGCTACCAGTTAATCAAGCCCGAACTTTTGCGGCTCGAGCCAAAACGATAGGCGCAGATGTGACCCTGCTCGAGTACAATACAGACCATGCCAGTACGGTGATTGATTTGTCTTTACCGTTGCGTTTTCGCTCTACACAATATGATGATTTGGTGGCACAGTTAAAAGCACGTGGCTTTTTATGATTATTCCCCAGACAGCCTTTGGACTGTAAACGCGATAACATTGGCGAATGTCAGCCCTCGAGATAGCTTCTTTGATTGGTACGGTTGTCTTTGCCGCTTCTGGCGCAATGCTCGGGGTGCGTAAAGGCTTTGATTTACTCGGGGTGATTGTCTTGGGGTGCGTCACGGCAGTGGGCGGTGGCGCTCTGCGTGACACCCTAACAGGCTTACTACCCGCTTCTTGGTTTCGTGATGAACGCTTGCTTTGGGCGGCGATTATTGGGGCATTACTGGGTTTTATTGGTTTTCGGCGGCTCGAGAAACGCGAATCTGAACTCGAGTTCTTGGATGCGCTGGGCTTAAGTTTATTTGCGGCAACGGCGGCGCAACGTGGTATGGAACTTGGTTTTGGTCTGTTGGGCGTAATTTTTATTGGTACGGTTTCTGGGGTCGGCGGTGGGGTCATCCGCGATATTTTAGCGGGTGATGTACCAAGGATTTTCTTACCCGGTGAGTTATACGCCAGTACCGCCGCACTGGGTTGTGTGGTCGTGTTTTTTTTAACGCCAATTGCCCCGAGCGAATGGGTGCTAGGGTTTGGTGCGGCTGCCACGCTCTTCTCGAGATTAGCAGCACGGCGCTATCGTTTAACACTGCCAGTGCGTGACCCAAAAAAACCGTTGTTATAAAAGCCTGACATTGGCGTGTTAGAATTTTTGCATGAGTCTACTTGGACAAGCCGCGCCAACTTTTAGCCTAAAAGCCCACACTGGTGAAGATATTTCTTTAGAGCAATTTAAGGATAAGCAAAATGTTCTGCTCATTTTTTACCCACTGGATTTTTCGCCAACTTGTAGTATGCAGCTTCCAGAGTTTAGTGCCATGAAATCGGATTTTGCCGACCTCGAGACCACGATTCTTGGAGTCAACCGCGATAGTTTCTGGAGTCATAAAGCATGGGCAAAAGAATATGGTATCGAAGTGCCACTTTTAGCCGATATGACCTTAACGGCTGCTAAGGCTTACGGCGTGGCACTCGAGGAACGTGGTATCAGTAAACGGGCCACTTTTTTGATTGATAAGGCTGGAACAGTGGTCTTGGAGCATGTCGAAACCAACACTGGGGATTTTACGCTTCATGCCGATGATGTTCTCGAGAAAGTCAAATCCTTACATTCGTGAGTGTTAAAAATTTTCAATAATGAGAGCAGTTCATCAAATGCTAGGTTTGCCACTCATGCGGGTTTGTCAGAGTACAGTTTAGATGAAATCCTTATTTCTAACTTTGAGTGCCTTGGTTCTATCGGGTGCAGTTCTGGCACAGACCACACAGCCAACCACGCCTTCCCAACCCGCCACACCAGTTGCTCAACCGATTACGCCTAAACCCGTGGTCAGTCCAATTGGCTGGCCTCCCAAATTAGCCCTTGGGCAACGTTGGACATTGACCCTCGAGCCAGTCGGTCAGTGGGATATTGCGCTTGCTGCTCGGGATAAAGATGGCGACCCAATCGGTACGGCTAAAGCCACCACCGAAAAAACCAGCAACTACCAAGTCTTTTTTTATTATGCAAAAAAAGATGATGTGACGAACCTGTATTTGAGCGCTGCCAATGGCACTGGCTATTTGTGCCAGTTTTCGCAGAATTCCTTGGGCAACAATCCGCTTGATGTAACGATGATTGGGGCTTCTTATAAAAAAGACTTGAATAAACCATTTGAAAAACTCGAGTCGTTGTGTATTGCCACTTGGACAAACTCTCCTGTGTCGCCGCTTTCAATTCAACCAACTGGAGTTACACCCATTACCCCACCAGTCACACCAACCGTGGTCACGCCGCCAGTCGTCACCCCACCAGCCGTAGTTAGCCCAACCAATGGAACAGCCACCGATGTCAAACCTCCTACAGCAGCTTTGGCACTGGTTTGGTCGCCCAAAATCGAAGTTGGGCAGACTTGGTTGGCTCGAGTCGGCAACCTCAGTTTTGATATTGGGCTGCAACGCCTTGCGGCTGGTGTGGCTCGAGGCACAGCCAAACGCGGCACGGTCAGTGGCGATGCGTTTTTATTTTATAACTCGGGCGAAAACCGCATGACTTTAGAAATCAGCCTTGGCACAGACCAATTTGTTTGCAGCTTTGACCTTAAAGGCGCACAAGACAAAGCCTACACTGGCTCGGTGGTCTACCGTTCTGGCAGCAGCGTGGCGCAGACGCTCAAAGAACAATGTGTTTTATTTAGAACCAAGTAATTGTTTTGTCCTTTCTTGGTTTGTTATGCTCGAGTCATGTCGTTAGATTCCTTACAAACATATGATTTAGACAGCCAAAACCTTGCCCAAGCCCTTGAGGCA
>JAYWHB010000730.1:0-2185 GCA_043777915.1 Deinococcales bacterium | reverse complement strand
GCGGCTCGAGTTTTCTAATGTCCCTGCTCGTTGGGTTGCTCTGCGCTTTCAAAATGCCAGTACAGAATCAAGTGTTCCGTTCGCTTCGGCGGTTTCTTTCCCAGTAGAGCAAAGCGTGGGGTCGTGGGTGCTTCGGGTAGATTCGTGTGCTGAAATCATTTTGAACCGATAGGAGTTTTATGGCAAACAGACGACATTACGAACAAGCCAGACGCAAAAAAAACCCAGACTTGATGCAGAATAAGTCAGATTCCGAATTGGCGGGTATTGCCTTTGGTGATGCTGTCAAGGTGTTTGTTGAGAATAAATTAGGTGGGCATTCTGAACGCCTTCTCGAGTTTGATTCTGATGACTTAACCCTCGAGCAGGGCATCGGGCGTGGAATTGCAACGCGGATTGAAGCTATGGTGCTGATTGCGGCGCGTTGGTCGTCTCGTAAAGCCATTTAATTCTTGTTGCACAAAAAATTCTTCACGTTAGGATGCTGTAGTGGTGTCCTGATGTGTGGATGATTTTTATTTTGGTTTGTGGCATTTTGGGTGTATGGCTGCATCTTTTCCTACTGAACTTGAAAGCGGTGTTTTTCGTTTTGATATTGCAATCAACCAAAATAAACCTTTTGCGGCGCTCGAGGCTAAACTTGCTGATTTTCCGCGCTGGTCATCGTCACGACGAACAGCTTTTCAGGGGCAGTTGCAAAAATCTTGGTTATTCTTGAATTTTGCGTCGCGTTTGAATGCCCATAAATTAAATTTAATTTTAGAGCCGTCCCGCTCGGGTGGTGTCTGGAATGCTGGTCGTAAAACCCTGAGTATTTGGTTTGATATTTACGAATTAGCAGCATTGCAAGGCACAAGCAGTACCAAAGAGTTTCCGCGTTTTATTGCGGCGGTTTTTCGTGAACTAGGTGTGCAAACCAGTGTTGACGGATTGTATGCCCAAGGCGTGGCTGTTTCATTTTCCAGAGTCAGCAGCACGTCCACGCCACTGACTACACCATTAAAGCCAGTTGTAACCGTTCCTGTCGTTACGCCTCCCCCAGCCACCAAGCCACCTATTACAACCAAGCCGCCCATTACAACCAAGCCACCCGTTACAACTCAAAACCCAAGTCTCGAGACTCCGGGCTTTAATCAAGTTGTCATTGCCCATAACGAAGCCCTGCGAAAAGGTGAACAGTACGTCCTCGAGATGAGTGCTAGTGGTTCACTCGCGTCTAAGCAGTTAAAGGATTTTCAAATTGCCTTGGACAAGCAGTTCGGTACTGGTGTCACACTGGCTAAGCGATTTGTTGTCAATGGCAATAAAGCCGATGTGTTGTTTATGGTTGTTCGTGACCCTGATTTAACGGCGGTTCGTGGTGGCAAGGATGCCTATGGCAAAGAAATCGCTCCAGTCCTGATATTAACTGCCCTGCTGATTGTCGGAGCGCTTGGTATCATTTGGGCTATTTCTGTGCAAGTCGAAAAAATTTCTATTCTTGTCAACGACACTGCCACCAAAGGACAGCAAACCGCTAATACTTTTGGTTCTCAGGTTCAAAAAGTCGGTCTTGGCATTAGCGCGGCACTGCTTGGAGCGGCTGCCCTTTGGTACGTCTTTATTAGGAAGTGAATAGTATGAAAAAGAAACCCACTAAGAAAACCTCGAGTAAGAAAAAAACCCTTCCTGCTGCCCTTCGTGCTTGGTCTGCCAAAGTAAAAGCTGGCAATGTCAAACGTGATTCTAAGGGTCGTATCAAAAAGTAATCTATGGCTAAACTTGCTGACCTTGTTGCTACTGCTAAACCCCTCGAGGCTTCGGAATTAGACCCGATTCTCGAGGCGGCTGTTGAATCTCAGCCTGTGCTGCCAAATTCTGCGGCGGTTGTTGTTGACCCAGAACCGCCAATTGCCCCGCAACCAATCCCGCAACCTGTCCCTGTTGTGACTGTCCCATCAAAACCGTTTCAAATCCCGCCTTGGGTTTTTGTGGTTGGTGGTGGCTTATTAACGGTGGTCATTGCTGGTTTAGGAGGTACTTTTAATGCTCCCAACGCCCCAAGAAACTCAGCCCCAACTGCCCCCGCCCCAAACACCGATGGAAGGCGAATTCTCTGACCAAAATGTAGGCTTTCAGAATATTGACCCTGAACCGCCACCGGTTGCCGAATCCAGTGTAAAAGTTGTTGAACCGTATTCGACCG
>JAYWHB010000729.1:0-2186 GCA_043777915.1 Deinococcales bacterium | reverse complement strand
TCCATTGTTTTTTTAATCATCACTGGTGTTTTTATTGTCGTCATACGGGCAAGTCATTTCTTTAAGGTAAGCGAACCTAGCTTGGAATTACGATAATGAATTCTACTTTGGTTGGGCTTGGTTTCTCAGAAAAGTATTTTTTGTTTTTGCAACAACAATTCCCCGATTTTGTTAGCACTAATCTGGCTCGAGTTGCCTCTGTCCATAGAACCCGCACTGATGTGCTAACCCTTGACGGTGTGTGTACAGGGTTACTTTCGGGTAGGCTCATTCACGAAGGTGTTCAGCTTTGTGTTGGTGATTGGGTACGTTACGAGGAACTTGGTGATAAACAAGTCTACGTTCAGGATGTACTGCCTAGAATTTCTTTTTTATCGCGTTCTTTTTCGGCTAAGGATTTTTCGTTCACCAAGGGTCTCGAGCGCCAAGGGATTGTTGCTAATGTAGATTGTATTTATGTTGTCTTGGCGGCAGACGATGATTTTAGTGTGCGTCGGCTTGAACGTTACCTTGTGTGTTGTCAGAACTCGGGTTCAAGAGTGGCTGTTATCCTCAATAAAATTGATAAACCTGAGCAAATAGCTCCTTTTGTTGACTTGATTAAGCAATTATCGGCTGATCTCGAGATTTTTTGTGTTTCTGCTTTGCATAACATTGGTATTGATGACTTTAAGAACCAGTTAAGCGGCACAGTGGCGTTTATTGGGTCGTCTGGGGTTGGTAAATCCTCCATTATCAATGCTGTTCTTGGGTTTGAACGACAAAAAACTGGGGAAATTCGACTGGGCGATGAAAAAGGAAAGCACATCACCACAAGCCGTGATTTAATTGTGACTGAGCATTGCATTATTATTGATAATCCTGGTTTACGAGAAATTCAGGTTTGGGCAGAAGAAGAGGATTTAGCAGAGGTATTTAAGGACATCGAAGCAGCCGCTTTACGTTGTGTTTATCGTAATTGTCTTCATGTGAATGAAATTGGTTGTGCAGTTTTGGAGGCAGTGGCGACAGGTAAAATTTCTAAGGAGCGATTAGCAAATTTTAAGGCAATTGGTGCGGAAGTCAAACGGGTTCAGGATTTTCAAAGTCGGGATTCTATCCGAAAAACTGAGCGTACTCGAAAAACAAGAATTCAGCATCATTTGGCGATGAAAGGTAAACGGTAAGAGATAACTCCTTTCCAGTCATCATCTAGCCGTCTTTCTGCGCCTCTGCTTTCTAAAATTTATCCAACTGCCCAATCGTAAATTGCTTTTGGCTCAGGTCAGGTCAAAGACTACACCAATGAACACCACTGGTTTACCCGTCAGCCCAGCCGTGTACTGGTTGTTCTGGGCTTGCTCGAGTGCCGTTTGTGGAGTGCCGCTAATTTTGAGTTCAAAAATCATAAAATATGTGTAAGTCTCGAGTAAAATATCCATCCGTCCTAGGCTTGTTCTTGACCCTTGTGGTCGCCCGTCTGGGACGACATTTTCTACAGTCCGTAAATCCCACTGAATTTTCGCTCGAGATAACCCAAATATGGCTTAGCGCTTAAACTCGAGCCAGTTGAACGCATAATCAATTCTGGGGGCAAGTACGTTTTACCGTGGCGCAGCACCGCATGGGTCAGCCAGTGCAGAAGCGGTTTGTATTCGCCGCGAGCAAACATCGCGTTTAAGTCGCCCATTTGTGAACCCGCTTTTTCAAACAGTTGCACACTCAAAATGTTGCCAAGGCTGTAGGTTGGAAAATAAGCAAACATTCCAGCCGACCAGTGAATATCCTGCATAATGCCATTCGAGTAATCGGGAGGTGTAACCCCAAGGTATTCCTGCATTTTGGCATTCCATGCTTCGGGCAACTCAGAGACCTTTATTTTTTCTTCAAAGACCGCCAACTCGAGTTCAAAACGCAACATGATATGCAGGTTATAGGTTAATTCGTCAGCCTCGACCCGAATAAAACTGGGCTTCACTCGATTAACCAATTTGTACATCGTGCTTGCATCCACATCATGTAGCGCTTCAGGGAAGTGCTTTTGGGCAATGTCAAACCAGTGCTGCCAGAAACCACTCGAACGCCCAACCAAGTTCTCCCACATCCGCGACTGGCTTTCATGAGCGGTACTCCAAGCGCCTCGCGCCAGTGGGGTACGGCGCAATTCATCGCCTGTATTTTGTTCGTACATCGCATGACCTGATTCG
>JAYWHB010000728.1:0-2193 GCA_043777915.1 Deinococcales bacterium | reverse complement strand
AAGTTGGCTTATATGTCCAAATTATTTTCCCTGTTTTTGAATCAATTAAGTATAGGGATGTTGAACGATTATCTTTTGGATTATTTAAGTAATAGTCTTGATTTTTCAAGAATTGAACAGAACCCATTGCTTTACCTTTGAGTTCTTGGGGCAATTTTAACGTTTTTGTTAAACTACCAGTCATCGTGGTATAGCTTCTGATACCATCTTCCATAATGTATGTGTAAATATTTTTTCCATCTGAACTAAAACCAGAAACACCATATGCACTTTTGATAATGAGTTCTCGAGGAGTGCTTAGAGTAGGTAAAATCATGCTCAAAGCAGTGCCAATTCCCAATACGGTGGCGAATAGTTTCATGAGTTCAATTTTACACAAGTTAGTTTGGTCAGCGTGTGAAATATCAACATGAGAATAAGAAACTGAATGTTAGGCTACCGTCTATGAAGAAGTTTTTGCTTGCCATTTTTCTACTTGCCCTATTTGTAACCGCTTGTGGTGGTGTACCGCAGTCTGTTCAGAACAGACCTATCGAATCTTATCTTGACCCCAACACAAAACCAGAGGATAAAGAAAGTCTGCTACAGGTTTTGGCACTTGTTACGCCCGAAGCCAGAGACGACATTACTTTTTTAACAGCCAAAGGGAGTATTTACAGCACTTCAGAGCAGGCACGCAAAGCGGGTGCGCTCCTCAAGCCTACAGGTGAGGATGTTTTTGAATTGCCCGATGGCAGTTTCAGAGCATTTCCGACTTCTGGTGAATCTCCAAATAATCGAAATCTGACCGCAACGGGTGAACCATTTGGTGAATTAGATGATTGCTACAGAAAAGGCATAGGTGAAAAATCCGGACCGATACGTCGGATTACTCATGCACAAGGCACAAAAAAAGCACCAACCAATTGGATGAAAGTGACAATTTACTTACCAAAAGCATCAGAAGCAGGTGGGTTTAAGCAACGCATTCCAAACGGTAAAACTATGATTCCAGTTTACAATGCGCCTTTTATTTATGCCGGTGGATGGGGCAATAAAGGAAGCGGACAAAGTTATGTAGATGCGGGTTTTCAAATGAGTACCGGAAACGATGCAAATGACGCAAAGAACCAATGGAGCTTATTTGTTAAAGCGTCAGGGGTTGCATATCAAGACGAGTTATATTCACAATTGGGACAGGTATCAGATACCTACCGTTTTACTGGAGGTTCTACGGTTGATTTGACGTTTTTCAACTTGAGCGACTTATTGATTGCAACAGCAAAAGAACAGGGTAGTAATCGCTCTCGAGTTATCGCATTACGGTTGGCTAATGATTCCAGATGGAGTGGTAATGGTGTAGGCAATTGGTACAAAATGATGACGACTATTGGACAAGGACGTGTACGCCCTAATGCACCACTACAAAAACTGGATTCTGTTGGTTTCTTAAAAAATGCCGCCATTAAAAATATGGAAATTGGCTACATAGATTGGGGCGTTTTAGACAAGATACTTCGTCGTGAAATTCCAGAAGGAGAAGCCAATGTATTTGAACGCGATAACGTTACTATCGAACCTCGAGTGGGGAATGGAAGTAATGACCAACGAAAAAAATTTATGCAACAGGGAGAATATACTGATTGTAAATTCCCAGATGACCGAGCCGCCAATGATTTTCGATTTGATGTCACTGGCAATACAAACCTGATTTATGATAAAGTTGTTCAGGTTGTTAAGACCAGTGACGGCGAGCTTACATCCATAGACTTGCGAACACCAACAAGTCTTCAAGTTTCAGAAAACAAACTTCCTGTTTCAAAACCAGCTTGGATTCCTGCATTACCTAACCAAGCGGATCAACCATTACCAAGTGCTACACCTGATATTACAGTAAAATTAAAAGGCAAACCTAAAGCATTAGGGTCAACAGTTAAGACTCTGTTCTTTCAAAACTATGGCAGTCTAAATTCGCTACTCGAGTTCAGGGCTTATCCAATTGGACAAGTGGATACCGATACAAATTTACAAAAAGCACTTGATCGAAAAGGACAAACGGGAATTGTTCTGTGGGGCAATAAAAGTACCAACGCAAATGAATTAGAAGACATAGCTTCACTCTCTCAATTGGCAACTAAACCCCCTAAGTCTCCGTGGGCGGATGGCTTATATGCCGCTCGTTCGACAGTCAATTTACGTCGTCCTAATAACATC
>JAYWHB010000727.1:0-6066 GCA_043777915.1 Deinococcales bacterium | reverse complement strand
CGATTGCGGATTCCACGTACCACACCGGGGATAATGATAATAAAAAGCAGTGCCAAACCAAAAGCAAAGACCCACCACGGGGCAATTTGATCAATAATCAGCGCATACGCACCCGCCACGACTGCCAAAGTTAGTAAACCCTGCATCAGCACTTGAGCGCTTGGTTTGCCTAGTAAACCAGCCGTATTTTTAAGCCCCGCCACTTGGTCGCCTTCAAAGTCTCTGACTTGATTAAAAATCTGCCCATAAGCACTGGCAGCGGTCATGGATAAAAGTGGGGCGATATAGGCGGTGTTAAGTGTTTCGGCAAATGAAAAATAACCACATAATAATTGTAAACTCGAGAGCATAATCATATGGCTGACCACATCCAGCACTGCAATACCCTTAAAGCGCAAAGGGCGGTATGAGTACAAGAACCCTAAAATAATACAAATCCCACCCAGTACAGTGACGGTCATGCCCAGTGGTAAAAACAATAAAAAACCAATCCCAGCCACCAGAAACGAAGCAAAGTTGGCTTGCCCACTTGACAACAAACCAGCCGTCACAGGGTTGCGATTTACTTTCTTGGGGTCTCTGGCATCATCGGGGGCATCTTCGACATCGTTGTACATAAAAGCAAAACCAACCGCTAACCAATTTGCCACCAAGACCAGAATCATTTTCCAACCAAACTGACCACCTGCTGCCGCCACACCCAGGCAAGTGGTAAAAACCACAGCCCCCGCATAATCATTAAAACGCAACAAACGCCAAATACCAATCAATTGCTTCACACAAAACCCCATGGATAATTCTTTACACCTTGTTTAAGTGCCTAAGACAATACCGTGCCAGCATACGTTCCGACTAGGGGTCTCTTGGTGAAAATTGCACTTCGTTAATTCTCGAGATACAATTCATACCATGACTCAATCTGTTGTTTCGGCGGTGCGTTCGGGTGTTCCTGTGTCTATTTTGGGGCTAACCCTCTCGAGAATGTTTTTAGAAACGGCACAGCGTCGTGGGCAGGCTGTGGCGTTGCGCCGTAAAGAATTGGGGGTTTGGCAGGGTATGACTTGGCTGGAGTACGAAGCCCAAGCACGGGCTGTGGCTGGGGCAGTGCTGGCTTGGGGTTTAGAGCCGAATCAGAGTGTGGCATTACTTGGTGAAAACCGCCCAGAGTGGGTGATTGCCGACCAAGGAATCATGATGGCGGCTGGTGTGACCGCCGCGATTTATGCGACCAATGCTGCCGAAGGTGTGCAGTATGTTTTGGAGCATTCCGATTCACGCTTTGTGATTTTAGAAAACATCGAACAACTCGATAAGGTTCTCGAGGTCAGAAGTAGTTGCCCGAAACTCGAGCGGATTGTTGTTATGGATTCCAAAGGTTTACAACGCTTCAAAGACCCAATGGTGATTTTCTGGCAGGAATTCTTACAAATAGGGCAGACTTGGCTGCAAAACCCAAGCAACGCCGCCACGCTCGAGGCACGAATTGCCAACCGCTTACCCGATGACCCAGCGCTGTTTATTTACACCTCTGGCACAACTGGCAGACCCAAAGGCGCGGTTTTATCGCATAAGAATTTGGTTTTTGCGTCTGGCTGTATGGCAAATCAGAACCCAATGTATGAAACCGACGAGGTACTGTCGTTTTTACCGCTTTCGCACATTACCGAACGAATGCTCAGTGTGGCATTTCCTAGCCGTTACGGTTTTGTGGTCAATTTTGTCGAAAGCCCTGATATGGTGCTGCAAAACTTATACGAAATCCGCCCAACGATTTTCTTTGCTGTGCCGCGCATCTGGGAAAAAATGATGAGTGGAGTCGAAACCCGAATGATTCGCGCCGATGTGCTTAAACGGGTGGCGTTTAGGTGGGCAACGGCTCGAGGGCGAGAAATGGCAAGGGCAAAACTCGAGTCTCGTAGCCCCAGTGTGTCCAGTAACATCGCTTACCTTGGGGTATTACGCAGCCTTAAACAAAAATTAGGACTAGACCGAGCCAGATTTGTTTTATCGGGTTCTGCGCCAATTGCCCCAAGTGTCCTCGAGTTTTTTCATGGGCTTGGGGTGCAAATCCGCGAAGGCTACGGACAAACCGAAGGGGCGGCGGCAGCCACGATTCATCAGGGTTTCCCGTTTAAGCTCGGTACTGTTGGTCAGGCATTGCCCGGAATCGAAATTAAAATTGCCGAAGACGGCGAAATTCTTCAGCGTGGTGACCATATTTTCTTGGGCTATCACAAGGACGAAAAAACCACTGCCGAAACTGTTCAAAGCGGTTGGTTGCACTCTGGCGACATTGGCGAACTTGACGAACAGGGCAATTTAACCATTACGGGGCGTAAAAAAGATATTTTTATCACGGCGGCGGGTAAAAATATCGCTCCAGCCTTTATCGAAAATAAACTCAAAGCCAGCAGTTACATCAACGATTCGGTGCTGATTGGCGATGCCAAAAAATTCTTAAGTGCAATTATAATTTTGGATGAAGACAGTGTTTCTGAATGGGCGCAGCGTCGAAAAATCCCCTTCACCACCTACACCGACCTTGTGCAGAACGAAGAAGTGGTCAAGCTGATTGAATCTGAAATCGAAACCGTTAATAAAACCTTGGCTCGAGCCGAACAGGTTAAAAAATTTAGAATCTTGCCTAAAAAACTGGCACAAGAAGACGGTGATGTGACCCCAACCTTAAAAGTCAAACGCGCCAGTATCTTAAAAACCTATGCAGGGTTAATCGAAGAAATGTACAAAGGCGGCAGCAGCGAGTAAAGCCATTCACAAGCTATAATCTCCAAAGAATCACTTGGAGGTTATATGGCAAGAAGTGTGACGTTATTCACGGGTCAATGGGCAGATTTACCACTTTCGGAACTTGCACCTTTGGCAAAAAGCATGGGTTACGATGGTTTGGAGCTTGCCTGTTGGGGCGATCATTTTGATGTCCAAGCGGCACTGAGTTCTAAAAATTACATCAAAGATAAAAAAGCCTTACTGAAAAAACATGGTCTCGAGTGCTATGCAATTTCGGCACATTTGGTCGGACAAGCCGTCTGTGATTTAATTGACGAACGCCATAAATCTATTTTGCCGGCTCATGTTTGGGGCGATGGCAAATCCGAAGGTGTACGCGGGCGTGCGGCGCTCGAGATGGCAGACACGGCAAGGGCTGCCGCTAAATTTGGGGTTAAAACGGTCAATGGCTTTACTGGCTCGAGTATCTGGCATAGCCTGTATGCTTTTCCGCCCACCAGCCAAGCCTATTGGGACAATGGTTTTAAGGATTTTGCCAAACGCTGGAAACCGATTTTAGATGTCTTTGAAGAACACGACATTAATTTTGCACTCGAGGTACACCCAACCGAAATTGCTTTTGACACCGCCAGTGCTGAACGCGCTTTACAAGCCCTGAAACAACACAAGCGCTTTGGTTTTAATTACGACCCAAGCCACCTTGGTTATCAGGGCGTGGATTATGTGCAGTTTATTCGCACTTTTGCTACGCGAATTTTCCATGTCCATATGAAAGATGTCTGGTGGGGACATGGCACGGGGCAGGCTGGTGTTTTTGGTGGTCATACCAACTTTGGAGACTCGAGACGCTACTGGGATTTTCGCAGTGTTGGGCGCGGCGATATAAACTTTGAAGAAATTATTGTGGCATTAAACGATATTGGCTACGCGGGTCCCTTAAGTGTCGAATGGGAGGACAGCCGCATGGACAGGATTCACGGCGCAACCGAAAGCGCTGCCTACTGTAAAAAACTTGATTTCAAACCCAGTAATAGAGCCTTTGACAGTGCTTTTGATAGTGTTTCTGAAGAGAGGAAATAATCATGCGTAAACTCAGGTACGGAATGGTTGGTGGTGGACGCGATGCCTTTATCGGCGCAGTTCATCGTAAAGTCATGGCATTAGACGGGATGTATGAGCTTGTGGCTGGCGCACTCTCGAGCAACCCTGAAAAGGCGATTTTATCTGGGCAGGATTTGGGCTTAGCCCGAAATTACGGTACTTGGCAAGAAATGCTTGAATCCGAATTGGCACTGCCAGCCGACCAGCGAATTGATGTGGTCAGTATTGTCACCCCAAACCATGTCCATTTTCCTGTGGCGAAGGCATTTGCGGCGGCTGGAATCCATGTGATTTGCGATAAACCTCTTGTTCACACATCTGAGCAAGCCGCAAGTTTACTCGAGACCGTCAAAAAATCGGGTGTGGTTTTTGCCGTGACTTATAATTACACTGGCTATCCAATGGTCAAACAAGCTCGGGAAATGGTGCGGTCTGGGCAACTTGGTACAATTCGTAAAGTCATTGTCGAGTACAACCAAGGTTGGCTTGCCACCAAGCTCGAGGAATCTGGACAAAAACAAGCCGATTGGCGCACCGACCCAGCCCGTAGCGGCGCGGCTGGCTGTATTGGCGATATTGGTTCTCATGCCGAGAACCTGATGGCAACCGTGACAGGGCTAGAACTCGAGAGTATTTGTGCCGACCTGACCACTTTTGTTGAAGGCAGACAACTCGACGACGACGGCAATTTGCTGATGCGTTTTCAGGGCGGGGCAAAAGGCGTAATGATTGCCAGCCAAATTCAAATTGGTGGCGAAAACGATGTGCGTTTACGGGTCTTTGGGACAAAAGGCGGGATTGAATGGCATCAAGAAAACCCAAATTACCTCGAGTACAACCCAATAGATGCACCACGTCAAATCCTGACTCGAGGTTCAAGTTACCTCTGTGCCGCAGCCCAAAAAGCCACACGAATCCCCGCCGGACATCCAGAAGCCTTTCTTGAAGCCTTTGCCAATGTCTATATTGGCGCTGCCGAAGCGATTCATGGCAAACTCGAGAACCGCGAATTAAGTGCGCTTGAAGGCGATTACCCGACTTTAGATGACGGTGCGAGGGGTGTAAAATTTATTGAACGCACGGTACAGAGTGCAATTTCTAACCAAAAATGGACGAGTATGTAAACGATAATTTGGCGAAATTTTTTTTAACCAAAAAGGATTCTCGAGACGCTAGGAAACCGAGCAGTTCTCTGCTGCTATTTAGCGTATGGCAAGCGTCTTTGTTAGTCTATTCACAGATTTTGGCTTCAAAAAAATCTTTGGGGGCGACCCAGCCCCGTCAGGTGGCGTTTTGGGTTCAAGACAAGAACCATCTAAACCTCATCTAATTGATTTTTTGAATGCTTTACTACCCAGCGAAGCGCAAATAAAAGACCTGAGTTTTAAGAATCTCGAGCAATTACCTGACATTGAAGACCACCGTAAAGCGGTTTATGATATTTACTGCCAAGGGATAAACGGCGAGTATTTTATTGTTGAATTACAAAAGCTGAAACAAAAGTATTTTAAGGACAGAACCGTTTATTACGCGACTTTCCCAGTTCAAGGACAGGCACAAAAAGGCGAATGGAATTACCACTTACAACCCGTGTACTGCATCGGAATACTTGACTTTACTTTTCATGAATCCGAAACACCAGAAGTCATTCATACAGTCAACCTTAAAAACCAGCATAACCAAGTGTTCTATAAAAAACTAACGCTTATTTACCTCGAGATGCCAAATTTTAATAAGAGTCTCGAGGAATTAGAAACACGACTAGATAAGTGGTTGTACTTTATTAGAGCGTGTTTATAAAGTGGGTAAAGTCGGTCAGAATTAAGCTGTGAAACAAAAAATCTATACCAGTAGCCTTACCCGTGAACAGTTTAAGCGTCTCGAGCCATTATTACCACTGGCTAAAAGTGGTGGTCGTCCAAGAACAGTAGAAATGTTCGAGATAATCAGTGCAATTCTCTACGTCCTCCGCAATGCTTGTGTTTGGCGTGACTTACTCAACGACTTTCCAAAATGTCTTGACCCTAAGACGCACCTCACGGGCAGGGTCGCTGGCAAACCGTCTACGCCTACTTCAAACGTTTTGAACGTAGTGGTTCTTGGGCTGCCATCAATCGTATTCTTGTACGAAAAGCTCGAAAAACCAGTGGTCGAGACGCTGAACCGAGTGCCGCAATAATTGATGCACAAACAGTCCGAACTACACCTCAAGGTGGT
>JAYWHB010000726.1:0-6066 GCA_043777915.1 Deinococcales bacterium | reverse complement strand
AACTCGAGACAATTCTGGGGATTTTGCAATTTATCATTGACCAATTCCCACCCATTGAGGATTAGAAACCCATGGCTTTTAGGTACTCGAGAAGCGGCGCACTACCCGAGAAAAAGGCAATCAACGCCCCAAGTGCCAGCCAAGGTCCAAACGGAATCACGCTTTCTCCGCCGCGTAATTTGTGAATAATGCCAACCACCGCCCCAAGCAAAACCGCCACCGCTAAACCAAAAACTGCACCAGTCCAACCGATAAATGCTCCTGCGGCAGCCCAGAGTTTGACATCGCCAAAACCCATGGCTGTGGTGTCAAGTTCTTCTTCGGGAATTTCAGGGCTGGTGTCTTGAACATTGCGTAACTCGAGACTCCACCAGTACACCCCTGCCAGCAATGCCACTGCGCCAGCCGCTTGTAAGGCATTAGAAACCGATAACAAAAGCGCCCTACTCGAGGCTTGAAAAATAAAAGACAGTAACACCCCACCAAGGGTTATAAAATCTGGCATCGGAAGCACTTTTTTAGCAATTAAATTAGCAAAAACCAAAACCAGACCCGCAATTAAACCCGCCACAATCCCAAACCAAGCCCCAACCAACATGGCGAGGTGAATGTTGGCAAAACCTATTGGATAATCTGGGTGACGTGGTTCTCTAAAACGCCGCAGCACCCAAGAACCAAAAGCAATGATGCACGAGATTAACCCAGCCCCAATCAGTGCGCCTTCAAGTGAAGTGGCAAAGGTATTTGTCAAAAGCCCAACAAGTAAGCCAATACCGATGACTGGAATGGTCAGGGCATCTGGTAGCTCGAGGGTCGCAAAATCAATCGCGCTACCCGCCAGAAAACAAGTAAACATCACCCATAAACCAAGCACCAAAATCGGATTCTCGAGTAGCCCAACTTTCCAAGCAATGGCAAAATAACCAAAAGCGCTAAAGGCTTCGATTAAAGGATACCGACTCGAGATTGGATTGCGGCAATACCTGCACTTACCTCCCAATGCCGCCCATGAAAAAATCGGTACAAGGTCAAGCACCCCAAGCCGATGAGAACAATTTGGGCAAGCTGAAGGCGGAAAGGCAACACTCTTTTTGATTGGGATGCGGTAAATGAGAACGTTGGTAAAAGACCCAATAAGCGCCCCGAGCGTCGCTGCGATAATCAGAACAAAAGATTCCATTGTGGGTATCGTACTATGAGCTATAAGCCAAAAGCAGCTATGAGCTATGAGGAAACTCAAAAGCCTTATAGCTCAAAAGCACATTTGCTGTTCAGGTGCGTAGTTTACAATGATGATATGAAACCTGAACGTGTCTTTCTTCCTGTTGTAGCGGTGGTTGGTGCTGGTGTCTTTGGTTACGCCCAACTTTTTTCCAGTAATGGCAGTGATGTCTTAAATAGTCCAAATGGCAAAGCCTTTTTAGAAACCTTGGAGGTTCTCGAGAAGAATCATTTGACCCCTGTCAACCGCGAAAAACTGCTTGAAGGAGCAATTTCGGGGATGCTGTACGCCCTAGATGATGAGTTTACTTATTATATTCCACCTGCCGAAGCCAGCACTGGACGCGAAGACCTGCAAGGCGAATTTTTTGGCATTGGTGTCGGTATTAGCCCCGCCAATAAAGATGGTACAGGGGTTCTGGTCGAAACAGTTTACCGAGGTTCACCCGCCGCCCAAGCTGGACTGCAAGCCAATGATGTTCTGCTCAGTGCCAACGGTAAGGATTTAACCAAATTACCACTTGACCAAGCAGTGCGTCTGATTCGTGGACCGAACGGGTCAACGGTTAAACTCGAGATTCTACGCAATGGTGCAAGAATTGTCATTACCGCAACTCGAGCCAAAATCGTTAAAGTCAATGTCGAAAGCACGGTTTTAGCAGGAAACATTGGCTACTTGGCGATTTCCGATTTTGCCAATCAAAAAGTCACCGAGCAATTACAAGCCCAATTAAAAACCTTGCAGTCTAAGGGTATTAAAGCACTGGTTTTTGACCTTCGCAATAACCCCGGCGGACTGGTTTCCCAAGCCGAAGGTGTGGCGGACACCTTTCTCGAGAAGGGTGATATTTTTATTACTCGAGGCAGGGATAAAAAAGTAACCGTCGAATACAGCGCCAAGCGCCAAGGCACAGACTTTAAGTTACCCGTGGTGGTGTTGGTCAATGGCTCGAGTGCCAGTGCTTCGGAAATTGTGGCGGCTGCCCTGCAAGAACTCGGACGAGCCAAAGTTGTGGGCGAAAAAACTTTTGGTAAAGGCGTGGCAAATATTCCGACACCACTTTCCAATAACGGACAGGTCAATGTGGCTTTTAAGGAATGGCTAACCCCAAAGCGCAACAGTTTGTATAAACGCGGCGTTACTCCAGATGCGGTGGTTGCTGATACTCGCTACGGCAACATTTTGGCACTCGAGGGGATTGGGGCTAAGTCGGGCAGCAGCATCGAAGTTAAAGTCAATGGCAAAACGATTAAATTAACCGCCGATAAAACAGGCAAATTTGTGCATCAAGACACCCCGCCACGCAATAAAAACTCGAGTATTCAAGGCGAAGCGCTTGTGACTTTAGAAAATGATGCCCAGCTTAAAAAAGCCCTCGAGATGCTTAAGTAACTAACGCCGTGGCATCAGGGGCAAGTGCAATTTTGCAAAGGCTTCACGGTATTCTTTTTCCTCGAGTCCACGCCCGATAATCACTAAATTCGAGTTGCCTTCGTGCCGTTGCGCCCCTTTGGTGACTTTGACAATTTCGCGCACCGCTTGGAAAATAATTTCATCTGGGATTTGCCGAAACGCTAAGAATCCTTTGGCGCGGAAAACATTGCCCGGTCTGGCAAGAATTTTTTCTTCCATAAAGGCATTCCATGCCATTGCATCCAGTGGCTCGGCTTGGTGCAGGGTAAAGGTGGCAATATTTTTACTGTGGGTGTGTTCGTGTCCGCTTGGTTGCCATTCAGAATCAAAGGCGGCTTGCTCGAGTTGGGCTTTGGCATCCACGGTGGCATTGATACTTTCGGTGACGACCCCGAGTGGATTGAGTTGACGAACCAAGCTCCTTGCCGTCTCGAGTTGTTCAGGTGTCGCCAAATCGGTTTTGTTGAGGACGATACTGCTGGCATAGGCAAGTTGGACTGCGCCTTCAGGGACTTCTTGCAGGGTTTGCTCTAAGTTGCGGGCATCGGCTACCCCAATAATCCCGTCTAAATCAAAAATATGCCTCAGTTGTGGCTCGAGAACCGTTTGCGCCACAGGTACGGGGTCGGCAAGTCCAGAGAGTTCGACCAATAAATGCTGTGGTGGATTTTTACGCAACGATAGCTTAAGCATCGCTTCTGCCAAGTCATCGCGTCCAGCGCAACACAGGCAACCATCAGAAAATTCGGTCACGCCGTCTTCATCCATATTTTCGATTAACGCGCCATCCACGTTAATATCGCCAAATTCATTGACGATTACACCAAAGCGTTTACCACCCGTTTTAATCAGATGATTGACCAAAGTGGTTTTACCCGCCCCTAAAAAACCACCAATCACAGTCACCGGAATTTTATGCTTAAAAGAGAACATCGGCAAAGACTAATGGACAATGATGTGAAACAAGCAATAGAATAGACACGGGGGGTGAGTCGTGTAAAATCACGATTCATAACGGTTTTTTGACGAAAGGAAATGCCCTGATATGAATTGGCTCGAGTTACTGTACACAATCAGCGCATTGTTTATTTTACTTTGGTTGCACAGTCGGCGGGTTTCTTGGGGACGGATTCCCTTTTTATTTGGCTTGGGTTTTATGGTCATGGCTGTTTGGTTACTCGAGCAGTTGTACACCGAGATGTGGCTAACCGATGGTTTGTACTTTGTATTGCAAGCGGTTTTAATCATTGATTATCTGCTGGAAAAAACCATCACTTGGCGAATGACGGTGCTGATGACCGCTTTGGTTGGTTCAATACTGGCGCTTTTTGATAACTCTGGGACTTTACTCAGTTTAGGCATCACCATGCCACAACAAAGTTTGGTTGGCTGGCATAGTGTGTTTTTACTGGGTGTGGCTGCCACCGTTACCTTATTTGATGTTTTACTAAAATCGCTCGGTTTAACTCGGATTGTCAGTTTAATGGCAATCCTGCCACTATCTACATGGTTCTGGTGGAATGCCTTGGCGCGTCCGTACACCCTAGAAGCCCAAATTTTGCTGTTATTGGTCACTTTTGTGGCACTGGCGATGTATTTGGAACGCAGCAACCCAAGACAGACCATGCCAGCATCTCAGGTCGTGGCGTATCAAAATTTACTTAGCACCCTCGAGCAACTGGCAAACCCAAGTAAAACTCGGCAAAGTGCCGAAAGTGATTTGGTCACGACCCTTTTTGGTACGGCTCGAGTCATGGCAAGTGGCAGCAGCGATAATGAACTCTGGGAAAAACTCTTAAGCACCGCCGTACTGCTTGTACCGGGGGCAGAGGGTGGCAGTTTGCGTTTACGAAGTAGTGCTGGTTTTCGTTTTGTTGCCCAGCAAGGCTATAAACAAAATCTAATGGAATTAGAATTGGACGAAAAAAATGCTCGAGAGTGGCATGGCGATGCTTTGGCATGGCATCGCGGCGAACCACGAATTGCCCGTCAACCCGAAGTGCTGTTGGGTTTAAGCTCCCCCCAACAACAACAAATTCTACAAAATAAACGGATTCGCGCTAATTTGTACTTGCCTGTGGTGGTCGGCAATGAAGTCGTGGCAGACTTGAATTTGGATAGTTTTAGCAACGACATGGCTTTTAACGAAGATTCGATTCGGGCAGCACGACAATTTGCGGTTCAAATGGGAGCGCTGATGTCTGCCCAACGCGAACGCAAAGAACTCGAGGCTCGCCTTCGTGAATTTGCCTCCTTAGAAGCGGTTGCCGAAGCGCTGCACGATGCCAGAACCCCAAGCCGAATTGCCGAAAGTGTTCTCGAGCAGGCAACTATTTTACTAAATGTGCCGCACAGTGCTTTTTTACTGGTTTCCAGCGATGGTCAGCTTTTAAGGGTTTTATCGGTTCGTGGTTTATTTGAAAATATGATTAGTCATGGTGTTCCTCGAGGACAGGGTTTATCTTGGGCGGCGCTTGAAGCCAGAGGCACAATTTACTCGGCGGATGTACTGCGCGACCCCCGTTCTTTTGACCCAACGCCCCATATTCCAGTACCAGCCCATTGTCAATTAACCGTACCAATTTTAGATTCAAGCGGCGCACCACTTGGAGCATTGTTGGTGGCACGCAATTTACCTGAGCAATTCACCAACCTCGACCAGCGCCTGACCGAAGTGATTGCCAAAGTTTCTGGCAGTGCTTTAGAACGCATCCGTGCCACCGAAAACTTAGAACGCCAAGTCTTTGAAAGTCGCAATTTGCTCAATTTAGCCCGTTTACTCGAGGGCAACGACAGCCAAGCCTTGGAAAACGCCCTTGAACGGGTACGACAACTGGCAGTAGCAGATGCTGCCGTGCTACTACGCAACGAAAATGATGCTTTAAGCCTGCAAATTCTGGTCGGTAAAACCCCGACTGAAGATACGATTGCTAAAAGCCTAAAACTCGAGCCGTTAGTGGTTTGGGCAAGACAACCGGTGCAACGCAGTCTCGAGTTGAGTGCCGAAGTGATTGGCTTAACGATGCGTCAAATTGGGGTGCGTTCAATGCTGGCTTCGATGCTTGACAGTGGCGGTACACTGCTCGGCACACTGGTGGTTTACCGCTTTGACCAAACAGGTTGGAATGCCAGTGAAAAAGCCTTGATTGCGGCGGCTGGCGGGATGATTGGGGCGCTGTTATCGCGCTTGGAGCGCTTAGAAACCTTAGAAGCTGCTTACGAAGGTTCGCTCGCCATGATTGGTAAATCCTTAGAAATGCGCGACCTCGAGACTGGCAACCACACCGAACGGGTCACACAAATGGCAGTGCAGATGGCGCGGGCATTAAGTCTAAGCGAAGCCGAAGTTCGGGCGATTCGTTGGGGGGCGTACTTGCACGATGTTGGTAAATTTGCGATTTCTGATTCGGTGTTGCGTAAACCCGGTAAAC
>JAYWHB010000725.1:0-2205 GCA_043777915.1 Deinococcales bacterium | reverse complement strand
GTTGGGCTTAGAAGCCAGCAAAGCCTAAAACCAAATCCTTGGTACAACCAACCACAAGAAACTCGAGTCCTGCATACCGTCTTTGCCAAGGCTCGAGCCAGTTGTAACACTATTTGTATCAAATTATAACTTTGATACAAATTCACTCAGCAGAACAGCACTTTTTGGTGTATGCACCGCTAATTTATTCAGGAGTTCTTGGGCTTCTAAAACAGGTTTTTTTAATTGAGAACGCTGAAACCGAATAGCCGTTAAAACAGCCTCGAGTTGATCGTTCATTAAACCACTCAAGAATTGATCGGGGGCAATGGCTTGTATTCCGTAGGTTTTGAGCGTCGCCACTGGGAAATCTTTAAGGTTAAAGGTGACAATATAAACTGCTTGGCATTGAATGGCGGCGGCTAAAACATGGCGGTCTTCGGCATCTGGTAAGATAAGCGTTTCAATGAGTGGTTCGTAACCTGTGACGATGGCATCTTTAGCGTATACGTCCATCAGATTACTGACTCTATGCCATTGGGCTTGGGTTGAAGCTGGATGGTTTTTTAGGGCGTTACGTGTCCATTCAAGATGGATTTCTTTAGTCCAACGTGCAGCAAAGACTTGCTCGAGGGTCAAGTGCATCCAGAGGT
Source organism: Deinococcales bacterium (assembly GCA_043777915.1). Taxonomy (GTDB): domain Bacteria; phylum Deinococcota; class Deinococci; order Deinococcales; family JAAFIG01; genus JAAFIG01. The sequence goes on along the minus strand of JAYWHB010000725.1, from coordinate 1,573 downwards.
CACGCAGCACCGCAGGGTATAAGACACAAGCATCTAAAACGGCAATCAATCGTACAACCCCATTTCTTGGTGGAGTTGTGTCAGGGAGGCAACTGCTTTGCGTCGTTGTGCTGTTTGAAAAGCCTGTAAATCGGTGAATAAAACCCTTCGTTGATTACCGATTTTACGAAACGGCAAGCTGCCCGATTCGAGTATTTTTACAAATGTTGGTCTGGAGATTCCTAGCCAATCGGCAGCTTCTTGGGTGGTGTACTCGAGTTCGACGGCATGAATTTGAATTGCATGACCTTGTGAGAAATGCTCTAAAATTTGTTGTAAGGCTTTTTCGATGGCGGTGTTTGATTTTGGTTGGATGGAAAAGATTTGTTGATTGTTTAGCCTAGCAAGCCCTTGGATGGCAAGGGTTGAATCTGTTGGATTAGGCTTGATTAAGTGATTCACAACAATAGAATACTCGAAAAACTCGAAAATTACAATGTTTTTGAGTTTTTATTGCTTGAATCCTCAAAGACTGGCACATCGCCAAGTAGTGGCTCGAGACCCGCGTACCGTCTTTGCCAATGCTCAAGTCGGGCGTGTGTTTGGCTGCCAACAGCGTGAGATGTACCCACTCGTACATGCCCAGCCAAACACGCACTCGAAGTTCTAAAATTCTGGGGTTTTGGAGGTAATGCAGCCCTCAAATAGTTTGTGTTATTCTATTTAAGAACAAGTTGTATTCTAATAACTTATAGGTCTTTGACCCTTGATGAACTTTCTAACTACCCTTGACCGATAAAACCATCTAAACCCACCCGCCACGCTTGGTCTTTACTTACATTTGCTTGTTGCACCATAAATCTTATCCAAAGAGGCTATCCATGAAAAAATTATTGTTGCTTGTGCTGTGGTTATTCTTTGTTCCTACTGCTTTTGCACAGTCTGAAGTCTTTGTTTCAAGCAGTCCTCGAGAATTACTGTTGATCCGTTGGTTGAAGGCAAAAACAACCGTAACTGGAACACTGACCAATATCAGAAAATCACCCACTAGCTACATGACCCAAACCAGTAATATCCCACTTAAGGGTTCAATCCAAGGTAAGGATTTGGTGCTTGGTCTTCCTGGTGGAAATTTGATTGGTGGCTTGACCCCCAATGGATTCACACTTTCACTGCCAACCCCTCAAGGTGGTCTGCAAAAATTGATATTTATCAAGTCCAGCGAAGCTAAAGTCAGTGAGACCCTGAAAATAGTGCAAGCTCGGGCGCTCGAGGCACAACGATTATTTGTTGAAGAGTTTAACCTGCGACGAAAATTTGAAGCCTTGCAATACCGAATTGAAGATGCGGCTCGGATCAGTCAAGATATTAACTATGATGTCAGATTGGGAAATAGCGGTGGGTCTAGTCCATTAACCGAGGTGCGTAATTTGGTGTTTAGTCTCAATGATAACTTAAAAGAACTCAAAAAAGCGGCACTGCAACCTGAACCCTGTGGTCCTTTTAGCCGAATTTACAGTTATCAGTCTGAGATTGTAAGAACGAATCTTGAACTTGTTGCTTTTGTACCAAAAGCTCGAGATTATTTGCCGGT
>JAYWHB010000724.1:0-2209 GCA_043777915.1 Deinococcales bacterium | reverse complement strand
TTGGTCGTTTAACATGGCTTATGCAGCTTCTAAGGGTCTTCGGGCATATGTTCACCGCCTAGGCAGCCTGACCGAAGCCGAGCCGTACATTGCCAAGGGTGTTCCGTTGGCACTTAGTCTGGCTTGGAAACTTGGGGGCTTAGATGGGGCTGCCATGCCCTCAAGCAACGGGCATTTGCTGGTGCTGCGTGGTTTTACCAAGTCTGGCGATGCAATTGTCAATGACCCTGCGGCAGCAACCGATGCAACCGTGCGGCGGGTTTATAAACGCGCTCAACTCGAGAAGGCTTGGATTGAGGCTTCTGGTGGTATGGTTTATGTAGTTGAGGCGCAAAAATGATAAATACCTTGAAACCGATTGACTCCCTAGAAGACATACCGCTCGAGTACCAAAACACCCCGATTGAACGTTTGCTTAAATTCCACAATCTAGGTGTGGAGTTAGAACGTTGCGATAAAGCCGAAATTTTAATCGGCATGTGCATGGATAACCGTAAAGTGCTGCGAACCCCAGACAACTTTGCCTATGTGCTGCGGACAACTGGCGCAAATTTACGCCACAATGAATTTCGGGTAACGTATGCGCTCTCGATTGGCGGGGTACGCCATATTGCTTTAATTGCCCACACCAACTGCGGCATGGTCGGGCTGAGTCGTAAATTGCCAGCTTTTGTGCGTGGCATGATTGAAGTGGGCTGGAACGAAACCGATGCCAGAGAATACTTTTTTCAGTATGCCCCATTTTTTGAAATCGAAAACGAAGCTGATTTTGTGCGTTTAGAGGCGTTGCGCCTCAGAGCCAAGTACCCAAATGTGATGATTGTGCCTTTGATGTATCAACTCGAGGATAACCTTTTGTATTTGGTGCAAGAGTAGTATCACTTTTTAGCACTAGATGTTCAGTTACAATCAACTCGATGGATATTCTCGAGTTGATGCGACTAAATTTGTTATCGCCAATGGTTTTGGCGTTCGCTTTGGGCTTAATTGCGGTTTGGGTGCGCTCAGACTTGCGTCTACCAGAGGATTTATACTCGGTCTTAAGTATTTATTTGCTCTTTTCGATTGGCTTAAAAGGTGGGGCTGAACTTTCGATTACGCCCTTCTCAAGTATACTTCTGCCCGTACTTGCGACTTTAGCCATTGGTATTATCACGCCTCTGATTGCTTTTTTTATTTTGTCACGACGTTTTGACAAAATAAACGCGGCGGCGATTGCGGCACATTATGGCAGTGTTTCGGCTGTGACCTTCACCGCCGCCCTGACCTTTGCCCAAGCCCAATACCCAAATCTCGAGGGATTTTTACCTGCGCTCGTGGCAGTGCTTGAAGTTCCAGGTATCGCTATTGCAATTCTATTGGCAAAAAACAGCAAAAAAGCCACGCCACACAGTAATCTTTGGCATGAACTTTTTACGGGACGCAGTTTATTTATGCTACTTGGTGGTTTGGTGATTGGTTTCTTGGCGGGTAAACCCGGTTTAGCGCAGGTTCAACCATTTTTTATTGACCCATTCAAAGGCGTTTTAACACTTTTTCTGCTCGAGATGGGGATGGTCGCGGGGCATCGTTTTGGCGACTTAAAAAAACAAGGGGCGTACCTGATTGGTTTTGGGATTCTAATTCCCTTGCTGCACGGCACACTGGGAATTCTACTGGCTCGAGTGGCTGGCATGAGCGAAGGCGGTGCGTTTGTACTCGGGGTGATGGCTGCCAGTGCCAGTTATATCGCTGCACCTGCGGCGGTGCGGGTAGCCTTACCGCAAGCCAACCCAGCCTATTATCTTGGGGCAAGTTTAGGAATTACTTTTCCGTTTAACTTAACGCTTGGTATTCCAATTTATGCGCTTTTCGCCGATTGGCTATATAAACTTTAAGAACGCGATTTTTCTCATGGAATGAAAAGGGTTTATGCGCCATAGTGGGTTATGAAAAATACTTGGCTGTGGTTACTCGGCTCGAGTTTAGTGGTTGTGGCGTGTGCAGTATCTCAACCTGCTCCACAACAAAATCCAGATTGGCAAGTGCAAATCGTTAAATCTGGTCTCGAGCGACCTTGGAGCTTAAATTTTAGCCCAGATGGAACATTACTGTTTACCACGCGGTACACTGGGGTTTTACAACGTTTGGATGTCTCGAGTGGGGCGCTGACGACCTTGAGTACAACCCTGCCAAATTTCCGACCAGAGGGCGAAGGCGGGATGATGGG
>JAYWHB010000723.1:0-6116 GCA_043777915.1 Deinococcales bacterium | reverse complement strand
TCAGTTTTGACTAAAAATCAGGTACTCACCTAAAAAATAAAAGTCGAGCGACCCGCGCCAAAGACACCATGAACCTGAGATTTGTACGGGTTCATGGTCGTTGTGCAAAAACAACGACACCGTACATTGTTCATTGATAATCTCGATTTTGCCACTGACCGTAATCCCAGATTTGAGTTTGAGTAAGACCAAACCACCATGCAAAATCTCAAACCGATGCCAAGCTTGTTGGCGGTTTACTGCCTGCCAAACCCCAAGGAGTGCATTTAATGATTTGTGGTTCGCCGTTTGGTATACCAGATGGTGGTCATGTTTTTTTTGGCTCAGAGGTTGAAGTAGCACGGTTGACATCGTAACAGCTATCGTAAGCGTTCACGGAAACAATGTCACCCATCTCGAGACTGGGAAAGAATGTATTGTAAACTACTTAGAAATCCCACCGCGCCAAAAGCCCTGAATAAACATCTCTTGGGTAATTACGCCGTGTACTGTGTCGCCATCGGCAATAATCACAAACGAATGCTTAGAGAGTAACCCACGCAACTCGGTCACAGCCACATCACCACTGGCTTTGGGTACACTGCTCCACTCGAGCGAACGGTCTCGCAAGCCATCAAATAAACCGATGGCTTTGCCATTCTCGCGCAGCACCGCAATACTCTGCCCCATCTCGAGCGAACTTGGCGAAAACTCCTCGAGTTTTTGTGCAAATAATTTGGCGGCTGGCGGTGTTTCTAAACCAAAGGAAAGTAAAGTGCTGATTGGTAAAGAAAAAAACTGACGTGTCCAAAGCAGCCCGTAAGAAAAAACACAGACAAAACTCAGCAACTCAAGCAAGCCACCGAGATTGATGTCCTCAAACCCAGCCCGACCTGCACTGCCAAACAGGAGGTGCATTAAATAGGAAGCCAGCATCCCCGCCAAGACCGAGACACAAAAAGCACCAATGGCTGTCAGGCGCACGGTCTGTGGTGTTCTAAGCGGCGGCGGCGCAGCCCCACGCGGCACGGACTGACCAGCAACAGAAGAGTTCATGCCTTATTCTGCACTATTTTTTTATTCTTAAGTGTGGCATACGCCCTAAATACAATGGCTTACCTTGAGACAGTCTTAAGAGTTTGTCAAAACTAATTCACAGCCCTTGGGTCAAGCACATCACGCAGACCATCACCCAGTAAATTATAACCAAGTACGCTCACCAGAATTGCCAGCCCCGGAAAAATCGTTGTCCAAGGCGCAGAATCCCAGTACGCACCCCTGAAGGCATCGGCAATCATCGTTCCCCATTCGGGGGTTGGCGGTTGCGCCCCAAGCCCCAAAAAGCCCAAGCCTGCCGTCTCGAGGGTCGCTGTGGCAATCGAGAGCGTGGCTTGCACCAACAAGGGTGTTAAGGCGTTTGGCACAAGATGCTTAAACAGCACCCGCAAACGATTTGCACCAAGGGCATTGGCGGCTTGGACGTACTCGAGGTCGCGCAGACCCAGCACACTGCCGCGAGCCAGCCGAATATAGACTGGAATTTGCACAATACTGATAGCAAGAAGCGTTGTCTCGAGACTTGGTTTAGGACTGATTGCCACAATTCCAATTGCCAGTAGCGTCCCCGGAAATGCCAGCATCAAGTCGGTAATCCAGCCCAGAATGGTATCGAACCAACCGCCAAAAAAACCAGCCAGAAAACCAAAGAAACTGCCAATAAACAAAGCAATCGAAACCGAAATCACGCCGACCCGCAAACTGATTTGCGCCCCATGCCAAATTCGTACCGCAATGTCACGCCCTAAATCATCTGTTCCCATCAGATGCTGCACACTTGGCGGCTGGAATTTTTGCTCGAGATTCCCGTCCATACTGGCATCGTAAGGACGCAACACAGGCGCAAGCAGTGCCAAAGCCACAAACAGAATTGTCAGGGCTAAACCAAATTTACCTGGTGCAGACTTGCGAAACCGACGACGAATAATCGAAAAAGGCGTTTCTATTTTTGCAGTAGCAAGCATTATTAACTCCTAGCAGGCGAGACTTGAGAAAATCTAAATTGTATCGTCTTACAGGGCGACCACGAGGGTCGCCCCTACGATTTGTTTGCAAAAAATTGTGTCCAACCGTAGGGGAGGGGCTTGTCCCCTCCCTGATTTGCATAAGCCATAAGCTACCTATACTGAATTCTTGGATCAAAAAGGGCGTAGCTCATGTCCACCATTAGGTTTACCACCACAAAAACAAAACTGACCAGCAGCACACCGCTTTGAATCACTGGGTAATCGCGTTGCGAAATGCCTTCGTAAATCCAAGACCCAACGCCACTCCAAGCAAAAATAGATTCAGTTAAGACTGCGCCGCTTAGTAAGCCACCAAAAGATAAACCAACCACGGTGATGACTGGCAGCATGGCGTTTCGTAAGGCGTGTTTCCAAATCACCGAGCGCTGCACTAAGCCCTTAGCCCTTGCCGTCCGCACATAGTCTTGCGAAAGCACTTCGACCATGCTCGAGCGGGTCATACGGGCAATAATCGCCATTGGAATTGTGCCAAGTGCCACGGCGGGCATGACAAGATGCAGCATCGCATCCCAAACAACGGCTGGATTGAGGCGCAGAATACCGTCCAAGACGAGCATATTGGTAATTGGAACAAAACTAAAAGAAAGAATATCATCCATTCGCGCCGAAGGCGGGAAAATTTTAGTGGAAATCGAAAAAATGTATTTCATAATCATCCCAAGCCAAAAAACGGGCATCGAGACACCAATTAAAGCAATTGCCATGGCGATATTATCCACACTGCTATTGCGTCGCACGGCAGCTAGAATACCGAGCGGCACACCAACCAAGAGCGCAAAGAGCATGGCAGCAAGGCTTAACTCGAGGGTAGCTGGAAAACGGCGTTTCATGTCCTCGCTTACTGGAATTTGTGAGAAAATACTTGTACCGAGGTCGCCCTTAAAAAGCCCACCCATGTACTTAAAATACTGCTCGGTGATTGGACGGTCTAAACCCATGTCCTGACGGATTTGTAGTACGGCGGCTTCGGTGGCACGTTCACCGAGCATCACCCTTGCTGGGTCGCCTGGAATGGCACGAACAAAACCAAACACCAAAATACTGATGCCAAATAAAACAGGGATTAAACCCAGTAAACGACGAAAAAAATAAGCAGTCAAAAGAAATTCCTTTTTTAAGGCTATGAGCTATGAGCTATAAACTCGAGATTTACCTCATAGCTCATAGCTCATAGCTTTTTTATACTTTACTTAACGGTAACTTCGCTCAAAGGCTCGCTACCGAGAGGTCCGGGAACCCAGCCCTCGAGGGCGGCGCGTTGTGCAAGGAGTGGACGGCTGTGAACGATTGGCATTTTGACAATATCATCAAACAAAATTTCGGCAACTTGTCCGTAGAGTTCGCCTTTTTTGGCTTTGGTGGTGGCTTTACGGGCTTCATCCAAGAGCGCAAAGAGTTTAGGATTGCTGTAGCCAGTTTCTTTGGTTGTGCCGGGTCCAATTAACGGGGTGTAGAAGTTGTCTGGGTCGTTGTAATCGCCAGTCCAACCGAGCATGTAGGCTTGGAATTTGCCAGCGTCTACATCGTCTAAGTATGCGCCCCAATCTTTGGATTTCAGTTCGACTTTAATACCAACGGCAGCCAAGTCCTTTGCCATTGTCTCGGCGAGAGGCTTTGCATTTGGGAAGTACGGACGGCTGACGGGCATGTACCAAAGTTCCATGCTAAAGCCATTCGGGTAGCCAGCTTCGGCTAATAATTTCTTGGCGGCTTCTGGGTTAAAGACATAATCTTTTTGGTTCTTTGGGTAGCTCCAGTTCATCACCACTGGTGGCAAGTAGGCATTGGTCACGCCGTATTCGCCGTAGAAGCTATTGACCAAGGACTTTTTATCAATTGCACTAGCAACTGCCAAACGAACTTTTTGGTTTGCCAGTGGGTTCTTTGCGCCGCCAAATTCGGCAACTTGATTCAATGCCAAGTAACCGACATTAAAGCCCGGACGGAACAGTGGTTTGACATTGGCATCAGCTTTGAGTGCAGGCAAAGTGTCGTATGGCAATGCACCAGTTGGAATCATGTCAATGTTGCCAGCCCGAAGTTCAGCCACTCGAGCCGCTGCATCAGAAATAAAGCGCACAATCATACCGGGAGCTTTTGGCAAGCCTTTACGCCAATAGTTTTTGTTGGCTTCGAGCAGGATACGGTCGCCGGTTTGCCAGCTTTTGACCACAAACGGACCAGTACCGACGGCTAAAGTATTGGCTGAGCCGTATTTATCCTCGCCAAATTTGGCAAGGGCAGTTGGGCTGACAATACCAAAGTAACCTGTCGCAAAAACCTCGTCTAAATTGGCAAATGGCGAGTTCATATTGACCCGAATTTGCAAGTTGTTGACCACTTCGACGCTCTTAATTAAGCTCTTACCGCTTTTGTAGGCTTCAAAGATGTCTGGAACAATGCTGTTGCCACTTTTGAAGAAACCGGCGCGGGTGTCATCCCACCAAAAATCAAAATTGGCTTTGACGGCTTTGGCATCCAACACAGTGTTGTCATGGAAACGAACTCCACCGCGCAGGGTAAATAACCAACTGGTGGCATTGGCATTAGGGCGAGCCGAGAGTGCTAAGCCAGGCATGACTTCGGCTGTGCCAGCCTTAAACTCGAGCAAGCGATCATAGATTTGTTGTTGCACAAAAATACTGTTGCCATCCGAGATTTTACCGGATGCTAACGAAACGGGTTGCCCCACCGAACCAACCACAATTGGTTTATTACTTTGTGCCACAGCCGCGATTAACGCACCTGTGCCGAGCAAAGTCAGAGCCATTGCTGCTTTCTTCATATATCCTCCTACGGACGAGCGCTCGAGAATAGGAATTGTAACGAGCGTTCGTACAGTCTAACAATTCTGGGGCGATTGTGTCGAGTAGAACAAGTCAAAAGTGTGACAGATAACGCTTACGATAAAAATACGCACATGGCAATTTTGCTGTGTGCGTATTCGGATATCAATGTTAGCGAACTGGACAAAGGTCAAAACCACTTGGTACAGCTTGTTCGGGAGTGCTGGCATCAATGGAGAGAATAAAATTGATTAAATCAGTGCGGCTTTGCGCCACATTGCCACTGCTTAAAAAGACGGGATTGGCTGCCCGCAAATGATTTTGCCAACGTGGGTCAGTGAATAACTCCTCGAGCGTCTGGGCTTGACCATGATGCAGGAATGGAGCGCCAAGGCTCATGCCGTACAGACTCGGTACATTAAAGCCGCCGCGTCCTTGCGCCCGAGTGCCATCGGGTTTTTTCTCGAGGGCATCGGTTTTGGCGGTGTCGCCCGGTAAGCCAAACGTACCGATGTTACGCAACACACAAGTGACTTGTTTTGGCGCAACCGCAGCCGCTTCTGGTGCGCCTGTGGTTGTGTCGGTAATTGGCGCTTGGGTACTGATTTGTTTGGTATTAAAATTCCAAGTGGCTGGCACATTGGGTGGTAACTTAAAGTCTTGAGTGCCTAGGGCAGCATTGGTTGCGGTGCTAGGGTTAAAGAAAACTCTCGAGACAGTCCAACCCGCTCCACCATGACAAGCCGTACAATTGCCGGCGTTGACTCGGTTGGTTGGTGCGCCAAACAGTTGTGCGCCCCTTGCCACACTTTCGGGGTCAAGGTCACGTAAAGCCCTAGCAGGGCGCACGGTCTTGGTGAAGGCTTCGATTTCGTCCCAATCCTTGGTGCAGTTGCCGAGCGTGGCGTTCTGAGATTCACGCACGGGTTTATCTAAATTCCCACCAAGTTCGGTACGGGTTTCTTCGTTCAGGTCGCTGCAACCGCCCGACGTGACTGCCCCAAACCCACCTGAGACATCGCGGGTATTGCGTTCAAAATCATGGACTTCATCAAAAATACCAGTCCAATTAAAAACCCGTTGTTTTTGCTCCCCACTGCCATGACTAAAACTACCATCCATAGAAGTGGTTTGCCGAGGTCCAGCCCCAAAAATCCAAGTGACATTATCCGACAAACCATCTGGATGACACGAACCACAACTCGACCAAGATTCTTTGCTCCAACGTCCACGACCCGTAAAGTAAAAGCGTGCGCCTTTATTGACC
>JAYWHB010000722.1:0-6129 GCA_043777915.1 Deinococcales bacterium | reverse complement strand
GAAGCCAGTGTCAGACGCTGGTTCGAGAACAAACGATTTCCAGGCGTAATACACGACCAAACAGACGAAAACGGCAATTACATCCTGACCATACGAATCGGTGTAAACAGCAAAGGTGAACCGCAAGAACTGATGCCATTTATACGCGGCTGGGGCGCAAAAGTAGAAGTTCTTGAGCCACAAGGATTACGCGAAAAATGGTTAGAAGAAGCACGGGAATTATTACGGAGGTACGAATGAAACCATACTTCGGACATACCCACGAAACTCTCGATTGGCAAACAATGCTTGAACACAGCAGTGAAGTCTCGAGATTAGCCCAACAACACGCTAAACCATTTGGTGACGAAGCCAAAGCTGATTTGGCTGGAATACTGCACGATATTGGTAAGTACGGAGATTTATTTCAGCGCCGTTTACACGGTTTGGAAAAAGGTTTAGACCACTGGTCGGCAGGAGCGCACATTGCCTTACTCGAGTACCGCCAAATAGAAGTCGCACTGGCAATTCAAGGGCATCACATTGGTTTACAAAGCGGTGCAGCCAATAGTCTTAAAGAAATGCGACTTGAGGACGTAGAAAAAAATCATCCACTTGGCTTACGTCTTTCAGAAACAGATGTTGTACTGCTCAAAAAACGATTAACCGATGACGGAGTAAACCTGCCAAGCGCACCAACCCATAAGCCTGTATTGCCCGCTAGTGCTGCCGAAATGCTTGAGACAAGGATGCTGTTCTCGAGTTTGGTGGATGCCGATTTTTTAGATACTGAACGCACCATGAACCGAGGTAAGCCAGATTTTGTACCACGCCCAAAAACACCCGAATTAAATGCGACTCGAGCGCTAGAAATTCTCGAGCAGCGCTTAGAAAAACTGAATTCCGACTCGAGTATTCCCCAAAAAACCCGTGACTTACGAGCCTCATTAGCTGCAACTTGTCAAGAAGCGGCTCTAAATCCTGCTCGAGTGTTTACCCTAACTGCCCCAACAGGTACAGGCAAAACCCTTGCGATGCTGCGTTTTGCCTTGACTCGAGCCACAAAAGATAAGCGAATTCGGCGGATTATTATTGTCCTACCGTTTTTAACCATTCTTGACCAAACCGTAGATATTTACCGCCAACTCTTTGCTGAATTTGGCGAGTATTACATTCTCGAGCATCATAGTTTGACGGGTATTCGCAAACAAGAAACAAGTGGCGATGAGCAAGCCATATCGGACAAAGAAAAACGCTTACTCACCGAAAATTGGGATGCACCAATCGTGATTACCACCAGTGTGCAATTCTTAGAGAGCCTTCATGCCAACCGCCCAAGCGCTTGCCGTAAACTGCATAACATTGCAGGGAGTGTTGTTCTATTTGATGAAGTCCAGACTCTTCCCGTAAGTTTAGCTGTACCAACCTTAAAAACACTCTCAAAACTTGCCACCGAAAAATATGCGGTTAGTGTGGTTTTTGCCACTGCCACCCAACCCGCTTTTGATACGCTAAACAGCGAAGTCCAAAAAGGCGAACCACTTGGTTTGGGCTGGCAACCATGTGAAATAGTCTCGAGCCAAGCAGAAATGTTTATGCAAGCCAAACGGGTGGAATCGGTTTGGGAAACAAAAAATGCAACGCCTTGGACTGAAATTCTCGAGTGGTTAAGACGTGACCAACAAGCCCTGTGCATTGTTAATCTGAAACGCCATGCTTATAAATTAGCAGAACTTGCCATAGAAGCAGGGTTAGAGAATGTATACCATGTTTCAACAGCCCTATGTCCAGAACACCGCCGCGCCATTCTCAAAAAAATTATTGCCAATTTGGACGCGGGCAAACCTTGCCGTGTGATTGCCACCCAATGTGTTGAAGCTGGCGTAGACCTCGACTTTCCATTTGTGTACCGTACAATTGCCCCGCTCGATGCCATTGCCCAAGCCGCAGGACGCTGTAACCGCAACGATGCTCGGCTCAAAAAAGGTCTGCTGACGGTGTTTATCCCAGAATCCGAAGCATACCCGAGCAAAAGTTATCAGCAAGCCACCGAACTGACCCGGATTCAACTTGGGAATGGGGCTGGAAAACTCGACCTAGACGACCCAGAGACTTACCGCCGTTATTACTCGAGTTTATACGCTATTCAAAACACGACCGACCCAGAATTAGAAGGATTTATTAGAAGCCAAAACTATAAAGAATTTGCCGAAAGCTACCGCCTAATCGAAAATGATGCGGTCAACGTGGTCGTGCCGTACAACCAAGCTGCCAAAGAACTGATGCAGGAAGCCAGACAGCACGGCATCAGTCCACATTGGATGCGTCGCGTCCGAGGGTATACGGTCAGTGTGTACTTGAAAAAAAATCAGGGCATACCAGAATACCTCGAGCCAATCAAATACCGTTACGGCAAAAACCAAGACTTTTCCGAAAACTGGTTTCTGTGTGTTGAGCAGAATCCATTTACATACCAAGCCCACTATCACGAGGTATTCGGGTTACTGCCCGAAGAAGGAGGCATATGAAAAAAGTTTTTTACACCAACCAAAGGAGGTGCAGCCATGAAAACATTCACTTTAGAAATTTGGGGCGATTACGCTTGTTTTACCCGACCAGAGTTTAAGGTAGAACGCTTTAGTTATCCCGTTATTACCCCAAGCGCGGCTCGAGCTATTTTTGATGCAATTTACATAGATTTTACTCGAGAACACCCAAAGAAACCCGTGATGTACTGGCAAATAAGCCGAATTGAAATTCTTAAACCTGTGCAGTACATCGCACTGATGCGAAACGAAGTCAAAGAAAAAATTAGTGAAGCCGCCATCAAAAAAGCCATCAAAAACCCGAGCAGTTTAGAACCCATTTATGCCGATGCCACAAGCAGCGAAACAGGCACAGATACCAAAGGACGTACCCAACGCCAAACAATGGCACTCAAAAATGTTCGATACCGAATAGAAGCCCATGTTGTTTTGCACCAAGAAAACCCTGAACTGCGCCAAAAGATTGAACGCAGTTTCGAGCGCCGCGCCAAAAACGGGCAGTGTTTTTATCAGCCATACTTGGGTTGTAAAGAATTTAACGCCTATTTTGAATTGCTCGATAACCAAAGCGATTTAACACTAGCCACTAACATAACCGAGAACCTAGGCTGGATGCTCTATGACGTGTTTAATTTGTCCAAAGTTGGTACAAGTAACGACCCGCCAAGCATCAGTTTATTTGAAGCCAAGATCAAAAACGGAATTCTCGAGATACCAGCCTACTCGAGCAATGCCGTGAAGAAACCCAAAGGCGGTGCATGATGCTTGGTGCATTAGTGGAATATGCCAACAAGAAAGTACAAGGAGTCGAATCGGGCTTTACACAAAAAGAAATTCGATGGTTAGCTGCCATTAGTCCAGAAGGAAAATTTACTGGCTTACTACCGCTCGAAAATACAAGTAAAACCAGTCCAGACCTAGGACAACCTGAAATGGTTGGAATGCCCAAAGCCTTACGTGCCACAGGGCATACACTCGAGCAAGCAGCCCATTTTTTAGCCGAAACGTGTGGCGTTGTTTTTAAGTTACCAGAACTTGACCGTGAAGGAAACATCAAAAAACCTGAAGACCACAACAAAAACCTGCAAAAACATCAGACTTTTAAGCTGCTGATGCAGTTTGCCAGTGCCGATGTACCAAGCCTAGCCCCAATTTACCAAGCACTTTGTAACGAAGAAGAAATGCAAGCCTTTTATCAGTGTTTGCTCGAGCAAACCAAAAAACCAGCTTCTGAAAAACTCAAAATTACTGATAAAATCTCGTTTTTTGTAGATGGGCAATGTGTTCTGGATACCCTCGAATGGCGCAATTGGTGGCGAGAATTTCGGGTTAAAACATTCGGTAAAAGCGATACCGAAAACCAAAGCTCGAGCGCAAGACAAATGCTTTCTCTGGTGACTGGTGAAAGTGTCGAACCCGCCAAGACACATCCTAAAGTCATGAAATTAGGTGGTAGTGCCTTTGGCTTTGCCTTTGTGACTTACGATAAAGAAGCTTTTGAATCGTATGGTTTGACTCAAGGCGAAAATGGCGCAGTAGACCAAACTTCGGCTACGGCTTACCGCGCTGCACTTGACTCGATGTTGGACAATTCTAAGTTGGACAATTCTAAGCAACTTGGCGAAATGAAAATTGCCTTATGGTTTGACAAAGAAGTCCCACCAGAAGACGATTTTTTATATGCTCTGTTCGAGCCAAACCCAGAAGGTATAGAACAAGACGCACTCGAGCGAGCCAAAACGGTCTTAAATGCAATTCGTACAGGCGAAAAACCACGCAGCCTTGCGAGTAGCCGATACAACGCCATCGCTATGAGTGGTGCAGCCGGACGGGTGATGGTGCGCGACTGGCAAACAGGTTCACTCGAGCAATTTGTAACGGCTGTAGAAGCATGGTTTACCGATTTAAGCATCACCAATACTGGAGGCTCGAGAATTGCCAATCCAGCAGGGCTAAACCGTTTACTGATGAATATTCGACGGGCTTATGACCCAAAGAAGGATAAAAGTATTGATGTTTATCTCTTACCGATAAAGAACTTACAAATCCCATTCTGGCGGGCTGCCCTGAACCCAATCGTACCCATTCCACTAGCGGCAGTGATACGCATTATGGAATCACACCGCAGTGACGTGATGACAGGAAAATTTGATGAAAGCCTCAAATCCCAAAAAGGTGATGGCACAAGTCTAGGACGCATCTATGCCCGAATGGGATTACTCAAGGCATACCACAATCGAAAAGGAGAATACATCATGACCCCTGCCCTCGACCCGAACCACCCCAATAAGGCGTACCACTGTGGGCGCTTAATGTGCTTATTGGCACTTGTTCAAGAAAAAGCCCTTGGAAACGACATTAACGCAGGTGTTGTGCAACGCTACTACGGTGCTGCCAGCAGCACACCCGCTTTGGTACTCGGACGCTTAACCCGCCTGAGTCAGCACCATATTGCCAAAATCTCGAGGGACACCAAAGGGCTAGGTATTTGGCTAAATATGCAGCTTGCCGAAGTCTGGAACGCCCTTGGTAAAGACCTGCCCAGTACCCTGACGCTCGAGGAACAAAGTTTATTTGCCCTTGGGTACTACCAACAATTTGCTTTTAATCGAACTAAACGCAGTGGCAACCCAGAAGTCAGCGAAGACCAACCCGAAGCCTAAATTCAATGTACCAAAAGGAAAATATCATGTCTAAAATTATTGAAAACCGCTACGAATTTATGCTTATCTTTGACTGCGAAAACGGCAACCCCAACGGCGACCCAGACAGTGGAAACGCACCTCGAGTAGACCCCGAAGATGGACATGGCTTGGTCAGTGATGTGGCACTCAAACGCCGCATTCGCAATTATGCACAGGCGGCTGGACAAAAGATATTTATTCAACACGGCACAAACCTCAACCGCCCGATTTTTGAATCGCACGAAAAAACCGAAGGTGGTTTTACGGGTATAAAAACCAAGCAAAAAGTCGGACAAGCCAAAGACTGGATGTGCGAAAATTTCTTTGATGTACGCACTTTTGGCGCAGTCATGAGTACAGGCGCAAACGCAGGACAAGTCCGAGGACCCGTACAAATTACCTTTGCCCGAAGCGCCGACCCGATTTTTAGCATCGAAGCCAGTATTACTAGGGGCGCAGTTGCTGAAGATATTAAAAATGCCAAAACCCTAAATGAATTTGTGCAGTGGGAAGCCAATCAGCCCGAAGATACGCTACGCACGATGGGACGCAAAAGCCTGATTCCATATGGTTTATTTGTCGCCAAAGGCTTTATCAGCGCTCACCTAGCCCAAGGCACTGGCTTTAGCGAAACCGACCTAAAAATGCTACTCGAGAGCCTGATGAATATGTACGACTTTGACCGCAGTGCCAGCAAAGGCATGATGGCAACACGTCGCTTAATTGTTTTTAAGCACGTTGGCACGGACAACGGTAGCGCTGAGGACACCAAACGCCAAGCCATGCTCGGTTGCGCTCCAGCCCAACGCTTACTTGACCTTGGGCAAATTGTCAGCATCGAACTCAAAGACAAAACCAAAGCTCCACGGTTATTTAACGATTACAGCGTTCAAACCGATGCCAGCAAACTCCCTAAAGGT
>JAYWHB010000721.1:0-6135 GCA_043777915.1 Deinococcales bacterium | reverse complement strand
TATCCTAGCACAAATACAAACTTGGGTTATACAAAATACCCAATGCCTGACGGCTTAATGCCAACTTATTATCTTTAGTAGGAATCAATCTACCCAGTCAATAACGAAGACTTCTTCAACCTCAACCCGCCGCTCCAGTAGTACCTCGAGCGCCGAAAGAATCTTCTCAAGGGTTTTGACATCAACTCGAGTTGCCTTACCTTGAGCTAAGTTCTCGTACACCGTGCGTTTGGTCAGTTCAGATTGTTCAACAAGTTTGTACATGCTGATGCTGTGGCGTTGCAGGGTCTCTTTGAGGGTCCAGCGAAGTTGGGCAGGCATCACTTAAGAACCTAATGCCACCATTGCCAAGTGTATTCCTACAATTGTAGGATTAGACCAGTCGTTTATAAAATCTCGATTTCTCGAGTCAACCCTGATTTTGTGTTAAATTGCCTGTACCCGCCAAACCAATGGCGTTCCCCATTTGTTATTTCCACACCAGCTTGCCCTTCCCAACGGGCGTTAATCCAAGCTGGTGTTCTTTTATTTATTCCAAAAATTTTATTCAACCCAAGGAGTACCAGATGTCCAAACCTGAACCACCAGACCCAAGCTACGAAGTCCAAATCAAGCATCAATATCACGCCTTTCTAGTCGCCAATGTTTCAATTCATGATATTGGTCAAGGTCGCAAATTAGAAATTGGTCTTGACGGCTTGAAATACACTGCCATAGCCAGCCAAGAAGCGATTCGAGTCGCCCCGAACTTAACTGGTTTATGGCGAGCAACTTTTTATATCCGCACCAAAGCCAATGCAACCCTCGAGTCACATTTCAGACTTCGGCGTTTACGAACAATCAATTCAAGCACCGCCCAACAAGCCGCTTTTTGGACTTGTACTGGAAAGGTTCAACAAGTTGACAAAGCACTTGGTTTACTCGAGATCAGTATTTATCCAAGTCAAAACAGTAAATCAGCCTTTGTGTTGACTGTTCAAATCAACCAGACTCAAATTGAGTTGCTTGGAAATAGTCCATTTATTCATGCCACAGGCACAATAGAACAGCATCACCTTGTCATCGTGACCCTCGAGCCACGTTCATGGGTCGGTGAACCTCGAGAACAAATCCATGTGGCTGAAGCAATAGAAGAGTCCATAAGGTATGGAAAATCATGAAAAACCGGAAGTTATACACCCCTGAATTTAAGTTACGAATGGTCAAAGAAGTCATCGAACAACATAAACGACCTAGTGCTGTGGCTCGAGAACACAAAATCCTAGCCTCAACCTTGTTTTCTTGGCGAGCGTTGTACGAACGCTTTGGAAATGATGCTTTTATTAGTTCAGAACAACAATCTGGTTTACTCGAGACCGAGAATTTAAATCTTCAAAAACAACTTGAGCGATCAAAAGCCCAAGAGATTCTGCTCGAGCGCTTACTTGGCAAACTCACCCTCGAGAATCATCGGTTACGAGAACAACTGAATACTCGGTTTTTTGGCAAGGCGAATATGGAGACACCATGAAATGGGTTCACCTCGAGTTGCTTGTACTGGCAGTTCTGGCTGGAGGTCTGACCACAAGGTTTCTTGTTACTTTCAATGCCTCGATTTGGCTTTGTATCGTCTCGAGCCTGATGGTCTTTGCCATCGTTCTTTTCTTGCTCGAAAAGCGCTATGGGCATAATCTTGATGGGTTTCTACAATTGTTCGCCAAAATTTCATTGGTTTGGTCTGTAACCCTTTGTGTTGGGGTTTACTCGTACAGCTTGGCAATGATTCTGCAATTACCAAGTTGGGCAGTGATTCTGTTCGTTGGTTTTGCTGTTACCTTGTGCTGGGGTTTGGTTCAAAGGAAGTTCGGGTAATTATTTCAATCAAAAACAACCACGCAAAATAAGCAACCACACGCAAAAGATGGATAAAAGGAGTCAATCATATGAGCCAAAGAAACCGTCAAAAACGCGAAGTCAACACTGTCTGGCGTGACTACACCAGCAAACTACTGCAACTTCTAAGAAGCGAAGAAGCAGGTTCAATCATGCTCGAGGAATCACACATGCTTGGACTGATTGCCTCGAGTCAAAGTCCAGAACAGCATTTGCAACGCTTACACCGATATATCAATTGGTATGAAATTACCCCAACTGAACCCAAGATTCTCGAGACTTACCAAGAAGAACCAGATGATGCTTTGGAGCTTTGGTTGGCTCAATTACAACCCAGTGGGATTAAACGCCAAACTAATCAGCGCGAGGAAATCGAAGCAGACTTTAAGGAAATGGGCAAGCCAGCCCCACCCTTTGTGTTTGGCGTAACCAGTCGCAGGAGGTGACGGCAAGAGACATAGGTCGAGCGACTGGAATACACCGCGATCTATTTTCTAAACATAGTCAGAAGCTCGTCTTAAAGCCATAAATGGGTTTGCAGCTTGAATTTGGAATGAATGAAAGTAGTTTTCAGCAACACTTTTAGCCTCGATCCAAATCTGGTGATCGTCCGTCCAGAGAGGGTGTCTATAAATAACCACCTTTTTCAAACGCTGATTGACTTGCCCCTTCAAATTACTGAAAACCTGTAGGTCTTGATAACCTAGGTTTTTCAATTGTCTGACAGAAGGAGCATCACTGTAACCCGCTAACCGTTTCCAAGGATTTTTTGTTTCCCCCCAGTTGGTATCCAAGTCAATAACCGCGTTGACGTTACGGAGTAAACTCACCATATCTAGTGCTAATCGCCAATCCAATAGTCCGTGGTATGCCATGTTGGTGTAGTCCCGTAAGCATTCATTGCATGATACATCGCAACTTGAAGCATGATCGAGCCATTTTTGGGCTAAAGAATTGGGGTTGTTAAAGTTGCCTTGTTCTAGCAAATGCAAAAAGGTTGATGGTTGAGCTAAAGCACTTGCGTAACCTGCGCCATTATCCAGTTGATCGCAAATAAATGATCTTCCCAGAAGTTGGTTGCTGGCATTCCTTGAAGATTGGAATCCAGCTTGGAGTTCACTTGGGTCAATATCAAGGCTGATCGCACCTGCAATACGAACAAAGAATGCCAGTGAATACCAAGCTGCTCGTCCTATAACAGTTGATGGGTCAGCATGTATTCCTGGTTGCCATTGGTGGATACCAAAAATAGATACATCTGTCACTCGGTTTGCCAAAAGCGCTATTGGAGAACCCGAATGAGCTATTTCGCTCACTTCATAAGCTCCAGAACCATGACGGCTCGATTGTCGAAAGTTAAATCCTCCACGTCCACCATTGTCATTAATGGAAAGAATTGGACCAACAAAACAAGAAACGGTGGCGTTTTTCACCAACAAATCTTGTGATGATAGTGGTGATTTTGTATCAAGTGCCAGTGAAGGGCGAGTCGCTTGTGGTTGCCATTCAAAGTTGCCATCGAAATCATCTGGATTGCCATTTGTGAAAAAATCTTTTGGTTCTCGAGCATCAATACATCGCATTTTTTCTTGCCCACAAGCGGGGCATTGAATGGTCTGATTTGGCTGAAAACTTTCTTCTTCATCAGTGCTGATAGGGTATTGAATTGCTTGACAATTGGTACACATGCCCAGTAAACGATTATTTTTTTGTTCTAAAGGAGGTGTCAAACCGGGGTTTGTTGATACCTTACCCTGCTTTGGAACAAGTTCTACTACGCCAATGGCGGTATGAACAGATTTATCCATGACAGTCTGAGACCCTGGTGCAAATTGGCTTAAAGCAACATCTAGGCTGCGACTGATGGTATCTTTGGTTAAACCTTCAGGTCGTCGGTAGGATTTATGTGTGTATAAGTTCCGTGTTCGTGTGGGAAAGCCAAACATTGGTAAAATGCCTGCATGGGCAAGCCGTTCACTGAGAATTTCTTGATTGAGCAATGGGTCGGCACAACATTCATCAATTTTAACAACCAGTGATTCGCGCAAAAACTTTAGACTTTGTTTGATGTTCCGTGGTGTATGTGGTGAGGATAATGCGGTAATCAACTCAACGAGTGTCGTTTCATTGGTTCTATCGTTGATCCACTCAGAGTATTTATTTCGATACTCAGACCATTTTTCAGTCTTGCCAAAATCTCCGTGAACGCTTTCTGCGCCTTTTTCGCCGCTCGTAAATCCAAGCGCCAAAAGGAGCGCTTCTTTGGCAAGGACGCGGTTGAAGATGCTTTCACTGCTCAGGTCAATACTTGGAGATGGTGTTGGATCTCCTGTAATGGCTTCAGGATTTTTGAAATAATAATCATCATGGCTGCGTCCCCGACAAAAGGTAACTGCTAAAGATACACCCACATTGCGTCGTCCTGCACGACCAACTCGCTGTTGGTAGTTGAATCGTCGAGGTGGCATGTTCGCCATCATTACGGCTAACAAAGAACCAATATCTACGCCTGCTTCCATCGTAGTTGTGACGCTTAAGAGGTCAATCCCCTGAACTTTTGCAACTTCGTTTTCTAAAAAGATTTCTTGAAACCACCTTTGCCGTTTTGGACGGTCATCTCGGTCTGTTTGTCCAGTCAATTCCTCTGCATTCATCCGAAACGATAAACCTGAGCGCTCAGAAAGATAAGCATAGTAATCTTGACTTGAATCCAGTTTGCTTGCTTGTAACTTCGATTGCTTATTTGTACAACTAGGACATACACCCGCCGCTTCGTGCAAATAAAAGCTGCGACATTTTGGACAGCGATACCCTTGAGTGCTGCCATCTGCCTTAAGAACTGGCATGGTGATGATCAATTGGTCAGGATCAAAGTGGGCAACATCGCTGCTATGCACCAATAGTCCCGCAGAGCTTAGTTGTTGTTTAACCATATTTTCTTGAATTTTGGCGAACTCAAGGTACTTTCTAAGATTCTTTCCGAACTTATCTTCATTCCCTATGTCAAAATATTCAGAACGGTTGTGCAAGTTGCGGATTCCAAGCTCACGCAGGATAGCTCGAGTTGCTTCGATAACAGAAATACTGGTTGGCAATTTGGATTCATAATCAACTAAGAGTTGTCCTTGTCCTTCCATTGTTCGAGTGGCACTAGGAAACAGTGTAAATAGCAGTTCATTGGTCAATTTGTTCTCGAGTTGCTTGAGGTGTTGTTCCTGTTCGGCATTGGGGTTGGCGACTTCTTTGACGACATCTTTTGTCCAAGCGTAGCATTGCGTCCAAGCGATACGCTGCTCCCCAACTTTGTAACTGAGTGTCTCGAAGGCAAATCCTCCTGGACAAATCCCGTTTCGTAATAATTCATCCTTGACGGTTTTTCGTAATGTCTGAAATGCCACTTTCGATGGGTAACAACGCAGAATTCTTTCCCACTCGAGGGCATTCTCATCATCATTGACTCCAAGAATCCACTGCATGGCAGCACTGGCTAATCGAGAATTTTGGTTAAATCGCTGAAATCCTTGCTCAACATCAGCCAAGTCTTTTGTAATCAAATCCGAAGCCAGTGTTGAATTTATACTTTCTATTCTTTCAAAAAGATTGGTTGCCAATGGAGAAAGTCTTTTAAGAAACGCAAGCAAGTCATAGGGTTGTTGATGTAATGATTTGAGGACTGCCAGACGAACCATATCTCGATAGTGATCCCGTTCCATACCAGCCGCGAGCTTGGCGGCATCTTGCCGACTGTCAGAAAAAATTACTAATTTTCGGGTTGCTTTTCCTGCTGGCATTTCACGCAATAATCCACTTGCAATCACCTGTGCTGATTTCTGAAAACCTGTTCGATGTATACGCAATGGCGAACGGAACTGCTTTCGGGGAGCATAGTTTGAGTCACAGCAAGGGCATCGAGTAGGAAATGAGGCTGCTGTGCCTGATTTATCTTCAATAGTAAAAAGCCAACCTTTCTGATCGCTACCACTTGGATTGATTGAGATTTGCACCACACCTGTACTCGAATTCAGTGAAGCCTCTTTCCAACTACACTTGAAGCCTTTATCTGTCCATTCCTTAGTCGAGGGTTGTTGGTCAAAATCTGAGACTGCCCAAAAAATGGCATACTCACCATGTTTACGAATACTCGATAATGAGTCGGGAATGCCTTCGAGGTTGGGTTCGTCTGGCGTAAGGATCAGTAAATCCTTACCATGTATTTTTTGCTTACTCTTAAAGCCACCCAAGAAAACCTCACCGCAAACTTGG
>JAYWHB010000720.1:0-6139 GCA_043777915.1 Deinococcales bacterium | reverse complement strand
TATGGGTAGGCTTGTGTGGTGATGATTCACTAAAATGTAATTAGTGGAATTTAAGGGAGTATTGATTTTATCGAAATAATTTCGCCGAATGTCTATTGATTCAACCGATTGTTGAAGGTCAAGGCGAAGTGCTTGCCACTCGAGACCTAATCACTCGAATCGCAGCAACTTTTTGGAATTCGGATATTTATGTTGAGGTGCTGCGTCCGATTTTGATTCATCGCACAAAAATTAGTATCGCCCCTGAACTCGAGAATCGCATAGAGTTAGCTCGGCAGAAAGTTCGTACTTCTGATTCAAAAGGGGGTATCCTTGTCCTGTTTGACAGTGACGATGATTGCCCAGCTACCTTAGCCCCTGAATTACTAAAACGGGCTAAGGTAGCAAGTGCAGATTTACCAATTCGTGTGGTCATGGCACACCGAGAATACGAATCTTGGTTTCTTGCTGCTACGACTTCAATTCATCAGCTTGGAAATGCTCCACCACACCCAAACCCCGAAAGTAAACGTGGTGCAAAAGAATGGTTATCTCAGCTTATGACCGACAATTACGAACCCACGTATTATCAAACGTCTTTTACCGCCCAATTCGATTTACACGCTGCTCGAGCCGCCGCACCTTCTTTTGATAAACTCTGCCGAGATTTAACAGGTATGCTAACCGAACTCTC
Source organism: Deinococcales bacterium (assembly GCA_043777915.1). Lineage (GTDB taxonomy): Bacteria > Deinococcota > Deinococci > Deinococcales > JAAFIG01 > JAAFIG01. The sequence goes on along the minus strand of JAYWHB010000720.1, from coordinate 5,466 downwards.
TAATAGCCCTCTGCCGCCGTCAAGCTCGAGATAAGCGCCAGCGCGGCGGTTTCTGCCCGTAAAATCCGCCGCCCAAGACTGACTCGAACAATTCCTTTTTGCTCGAGTAAACCAATCTCTGCACTCGAGAATCCGCCTTCTGAACCACAAATAATAGTAAAAGGTTCATCCCAACGCACCGCTTCTCGAGGCAATAAGCTCGAATGTGGGTGCGCTACAAATGCGGGTGCGCTCAGGCTCGAGAGTGGTACAGGCTCAAGGACACTAGGGATAACATTGCGTTGGCATTGCTTAGCAGCTTCGGTAGCAATGCGCCGTAAGCGCTCGAGTTTTTGAGTGCCAATTTCTTTGACTTCGCTGTGCTGGGTGATTAAAAGCTGGATGCTTGAGATTCCAAGTTCGGTAGCGCTGCGTACCACATCCGATAATTTATCGCCTTTGAGCATGGCTATGGCAAGGGTGATGGCTTGTGGTGGCTCGAGACTGCTTGGTGTGGCGGGTTCGAGTTTCACGGTTATTTGCATCTCGAAAATTTCAAGAATCATGCCTTTGGCTTCAAGTCCAGCCCCATTAAAAACAGTTAGTGAATCACCAATTTTAGCCCGCAGCACCCGCAAGTGTGCTGCCTCGAGACCAGTAATTTGAATGATTGGTGTAAGAATTGGGTAGAAGGTTCGGTGTGGGCGCATAAAAAAGTCTAACCCCTCGAGACTGCTCGAGGGGTTTTTGAATGAGAACAAATTTAGATTTTGACTTCGCCACTACCAGCACCAAAGGTGAAGGTCATGGTGCAACCACCAGTTGTAATATCTGTGGTTGAAATGTTAAAGCTGATGTCTACGGTATTTTCACCACCTGTCTTAAAAATATCAAGCATAGAGGTGATTTCGGCGGCGGCATAAGCAGCCGTCCAAATAGGGCTAAAGTTACTTACTGTAAGCGCTCCATTTGCTCGAGTGACTGTAAAGGACAACGGTCCAGCCAGTGTCTTTTCAACATTCTTAGCAGCATCAGAGGCTTTGACTTTGATGTTGCTTAATGAAAGGGTGATGACATCTTTTGGCAAGGTTGCGACAGTACATGTACCACCCAATTCAACACCTTTGAAAGCGATACCAATAGTAAGGCTTGATGGTGTAATTGGAATACTGATGTTAGCATCATCGGCAAACTTAGATGTGAATGTGGCTGTACCACTGACATTTTGGGTGCTGATTGCACCTTTGGCTGGTGTGTTCAAGGTAACAGCAGGTGTTTTTTTACCGTCTAAACCCAGTGGGTTGGTGAGTGCAACAGGTGGAATCAGTCCACACCCTGCCATAACTGCGCTTAATCCGAGAACGGCTCCTAATAATGCTACTTTTTTCATATGTCCTCCGTAACCACATACCTATGCTTTAGAATAGCTTAGTATGTCAGGTTCGATACAAAGTCTAGCATGCCTATCGTCACAGCAACGTCAAATTTTTGCATGGGCTAGAATACGTTTGTGACGATTCGAGTTTTACCAGAGTCTTTGCGTCGTGAAATTGCGGCGGGTGAAATTATTGCCAGACCAGCCGACGCGGTTAAAGAACTGCTCGAGAACGCACTCGATGCTGGGGCAACCCGTATCGAAGTAACCTTGCGAGGGGCTGGACTAGATTTAATTCGAGTGACGGATGATGGTTCTGGCATCCCCGCCCAAGAAGTCGAATTGGCTTTGGAGCGTTTTGCAACTTCAAAACTCGAGACGATAGAAACCATCAGTACCCTTGGTTTTCGTGGCGAGGCATTATGGAGCATGGCGTTTGCGGCGGATGTGGTGCTGACCACCCGTCCTAAAAATCAACTTGGCGGCTCGAGACTCAGTGTCTTAGATGGTGAGCGCAGTCTTGAAAAAGTCACCTCTGCCTCTGGAACAACCGTAGACATAAGGGATTTATTTGCCCGATTCCCAGCCCGTAAAGCAGGTTTAGAAAGCCCAGCCCTCGAGACGCGGCGGGTCTTAAATCTGGTACAGCGTTATGTGCTGCATCACCCTGCTGTGGCTTGGCGGGTGACAATCGAAGCGGATGTGCGCTTAAACCATACTCCAAGCCATTTTCGTGAAGCAGTCGCTACAGTGTATGGTGCGATGACCGCCAACCGCTTACTGAACCTCGACTTTGAACAAGACAATGTGCGGGTTTCTGGGGTGATTACCCGTCCAGAATTGGCACGTCCACGCACTGACCGAATGCACCTAGCGATTAACAGCCGCCCTGTAGAACTCGAGACCAATATCGAGAATGCAGTGCTGAAAGCCTTCAGTACCTTGTTGCCAAAAAACCACGCCCCGAGCATGGTCTTAAACATCGTTGTGCCGCCAGAATTGGTCAATCAGAATGCCCATCCGGGCAAATTACGGGTGGCACTGCTCGAGGCAAAACAGGTCGAAAAAGTTGTAGAAGCGGCAATTGCCCAAGTGCTAAACGCCCAACCGCTTGCGCCCAGTGTGCCAGAACCTCGGATTGTTCAAGCTCCACAAGCCATTCGTTCAAGTTTTCCAGAATTGCGTTTGATTGGCACATACCGCGATACTTATTTACTTGCCGAGAGTACCGACGGCGATTTATGGTTACTCGACCAACACGCCGCCCATGAACGAATTATTTTTGAAGAACTCGAAAACAGTTTTGAAACCGCCCATACCCTCGAATTACCCAAACCAGAATTACTAACCCTGCCGCCAGATATGGAGCTTGCGCTCGAGACCAAACGCGAAGAACTTATCACTTGGGGTTTTACCTTCGAGAATTTTGGCGGCGGACTGCACCGTATTGCCAGTATTCCCAGTGCCTTTATTGGCATTCGTCTCGAGACGGTGGTGGATGTGCTATCCCGAGCCTTAAATGCCCCAGATGTGCGGCGCGATTTTCTGGCACGAATGGCGTGTTTACCCGCCATCAAAGCTGGGCATAAACTCGAGAAAGCCGATGCAGCCCTGTTGCTCGAGACCTTGCGGGCTTGTCGTGTGCCGTGGGCGTGTCCGCATGGCAGACCGACGGCGCTTAAACTTGCCGAACGAGATTTAGCGCATCAATTTGGGCGGCGCAGCGCTAGGGATGTAGCTAGAAATTCGGAATTGGTAAAGGTTACTTCTTAGCTTTGGGCTTCTCGAGTTTAATTGGTTTAGGACGTACCAAATCGCTTGGACGAATGACTTTTTTAAGCGCTGCATTGATGTAATTAAATGCCAAATTGGTTTCATCTCGAGTGGCTAGATTTTGGCTCGAGTCGTTCATGTAGACATAAATGACTTTATCCCCAGATAGCGTCTCGAGAAACCCCGAATAAGTCAGAATTCTGGCAGTGTTGCCGCTTTTACCGCCGTAATACTTGAATGGTACACGGATATAACTGCGTCCCTTGCCGTGGGACATAATTTCCCTAAACTTTTTTTGACCAAAGGTACTCAAGTCATAACTCACAAAAGCATTCCACATAAATCTTGCCCATTCGTGCGGCGTACTGGCATTTTGCAGGTTGCGGTCTATTTGGCTCATGGTTTCTACGCCACCGTTACGCCCCGCAAAATAACCTTGATCAAGGAATCGGCGTAGCGTTTCGGCATTGGTGTTTAGGGCTTTTTGGTCTAGGCGTTCTGCCAGTGCCAATTGTGTTTCATAAGGTGCTTGGGCAAAGCGTTTGGTGGCAGCCACCAAACTGTATTTGGGAAAGTCCACCCCACCAAGTCCGGCTTGGGCAGTCCACCATGTTTTGGTTGGTAACAATAAACGGGTATTACAAAGCCCTAAGCGCTGGGCAGTCGGTTGCAGTGCGTCTAAGCCCACGCGCCGAAATAACATATCAGTGGCAGTATTGTCAGACCATGAAATCATTGCCATCCCCAAATTCAAAAGAGGCGTATTGTCGTAAGGGTAACGCCCGTAACTCTGGTTGCCTTTGGTGACATTAAAACGCTCCTCGAGTTTAATTTTGCCACTGTCAACACCACGCAACACTTCAAATAAAACACTGGTTTTGAAATTGCTTGCCAAAGGAAATTGCCCTTGTGGATTTTGCCAAGTGGCTTGTTCTAACCTAAATTCTTTTGTGCCACGGCTAAAACGCCCGACGAATAAACCGACCCTGCCAGTGATGCCTTTAGGAACGGCTGGCGGTTTTATAAATTGGGTTGGCGTTGGCGGTATCGCACAACCAGCCGCGTTAAAAGATACAGCTTTCACTGGTTCAGGAGCAGTCTGGCTCGAGACGGTCACTACTTTGGTGGTGGGTGTACTGGCGAGTACCACAGTATTCTCGAGAGGGGCGGGTTGTAAAACCACAGTTTGACCGCTTTTGCTGCAAGCCAACAAAGAAAGTATCAGGACATAAAAAATAAACCGCATAACATTTATATTCTGACACGGTTTAGTTAAAAACGGAACGTTACACTTGCCTGTGTGGTATCTTTTTGCGCTGCACAAAAAGGACAACATGCCCGGTGTGTTTATTACATTTGAAGGACCTGAAGGGGCTGGCAAAAGCACCCAAACCAAACTCTTAAAAGCTGCCTTAGAACGGGCTGGTTATGCGGTGCTGCTGACTCGAGAACCGGGGGGAACACCTCTGGGCGATGCAGTTCGGGCGGCTTTGCTCAATCCAGACCTTGAGATTACAGCTTTATCTGAATTTTTACTTTTTAGTGCTTCTAGGGCGCAACTTTGTAAAGACATCATCGTGCCAAATTTGGCTGGTAATTATGTGGTGATTTGTGACCGATTCTTTGACTCAAGCCTTGCTTATCAGGGTTTCGGGCGGGGCTTAAACCTAGATTTTTTGCGTGAAGTGACTTGGGAAGCCACCGGCGGACTTCGCCCACATGTAACGGTGCTGCTTGACCTCGAGCCGAAACTGGGCTTGGAACGGGCTGCCAGAGTTGGTACTCCAGACCGACTCGAGCAAGCTGATTTGGGTTTTCACCAAAAAGTCAGGGCTGGGTTTCTCGAGTTAGCCAGAGCCGAACCAGAGCGTTACTTGGTTTTGGATGCCACGCAAAGCGCCGAAGTGATTCATGAACAGATTTTAGCCGCCGTGACGGGTTCGTTGTCAGCAATGTAATTCTGTGGTCAAGACAAAAGTGGTCAGTGAGATTGTAAGTATTTTTGCCAAGAATCGGGTAAATCCTCGCCCATTTCCTCGAGTTTTTGTTTGGCATGGGCATAAATTTGAATCGCTGCTACAGGGTCTTTGGCGTGTTGAACAGCTTTAAGAATCAGGGTTAGATTTTTATGGTCTGGGCTGTTCATCTCGAGTAAAATTCGGGCAATTCGGACTGTTTCAGGGTGGTTGTGCTGCATCATCTCAGATAGTAAGGTCTGGATTTTTTCCATCAACACTTGGCGCAGACTCGAGGGGTGGTCTGTTCCAAGGTCATTGATGTAATTGCCTAAAAGTAATTCGGGTTGTGGATGTTCTAAAAATAGCTCGAGGTCGGTTTCA
>JAYWHB010000719.1:0-6151 GCA_043777915.1 Deinococcales bacterium | reverse complement strand
CTTCTAAGGGACGCGGTTTTACTGGTGTGATGAAGCGCTGGAATTTCCAAGGTGGTCCTGCCTCGCACGGTGCGAAGAAATGGCATCGCCGTGGTGGTTCTATCGGTGCGCGTAAAACCCCCGGTCGGGTTATTAAAGGTAAGAAAATGCCTGGTCACTACGGTGTTGAACGCATCACTACTCAGAATCTCGAGGTTGTTGAGGTTCGTGCTTCGGAAAATCTGCTTTTAATTAAAGGCGCAATTCCGGGTGCAAATGGTGGTCTTGTGGTGATTAAGCAAGCCAAGAAGGGAGGCGGGAAATAATGCCGAGCATTAGCGTTATTGGAAATAATCCGGGTAGTCTCGAGTTGAATCTCCCGACAGCAAAAACCCATGTCTTGTACGAAGTGGTCAATTGGCAACTCGCCAAGCGCCGCCGTGGTACTGCCAGTACCCAAACGAGAGCCGAAGTCAGCCGCACTGGTAAAAAGCTCTACAGCCAAAAAGGAACAGGCAACGCCCGTCACGGCGACCGTTCTGCTCCGATTTACGTCGGTGGTGGCGCAGCTTTTGGTCCTAAACCACGCAGTTACGATTACACCCTGCCTAAAAAAGTCCGTAAGTTGGGCTTAGCCATGGCAGTCTCGAGCCGAGTCGCTGAAGGCAAAGTCCTTGCCGTAGACGGTTTTAACCTTGACGGCAAAACCAAAGGGTTTTTGGCATGGGCAAAAGCCAATGGCATGGACGGCTCTGAACGTGTGTTCTTAGTCACCAACGACCTGATGGCAATTCGTGCAGCCAAGAATTTACACTGGGTCACTGCTGTCAAAGCGGCTGGCTTAAATTGCTATGACGTTTTGCGTCACGAACAATTGGTTGCCGATAAAGCAGTTCTCGAGGCAGTTGGCACAAGCCTAAATTTCAAAGCTGACCAAGCTGAGAAAAGCGAAGCTCGAGCTGCGGCGGTAAAAGCAAGTAACCAAGCCAATGCCTTGAAAGCCAATCCAATGCCAGAAGCAGTGGTTAGACCCTCAAAAGGTCCTAAAGGTACTGTCGCTAAAGCTGCGATTGCTGCCGAAGCAAAAGCGGCTGCTCCTGCAAAACCAGCCAAAGTGGTTGAAGCTGCTCCGAAAGCTGCCAAGAAAGCTGCTGCTGGCGACGACCTAAAACGCATCGAAGGGATTGGTCCAAAAATCAATGACGCGCTGCTGGCGGCTGGAATCAATACATTTGCACAACTTGCAGCCTCAAGCGAAGAAAGCCTCAAAGCTGCCCTCGAGAGTGCTGGTATGCGTTCACACCCAAGTATTGGTACATGGGCAGAACAGTCTGGCTTACTCGCAAGCGGCGACGAAGCTGGTTTTGTTGCCTTAACCGAGAAATTGGTGGCTGGTAGAGCAGTGTCTACCGAAGACAAAGAAGGTGACGCATGAACGCCGTTTATGACGTGCTGCTCGAGCCAGTCTCGAGTGAAAAAGCCTATGCTGCCATGGCGGAAGGCAAGTACAGCTTTTGGGTTCACCCCGGGGCAAATAAAACTTTAGTCAAGAACGCGGTGCAGAAAGCATTTGGCGTTAAAGTGGTGTCCGTCAATGTCCAAAACGTGCGCGGCGCTCATAAGCGGGTTGGTCGTTTTGCTGGTTTGACTGCGGCTCGTCGTAAGGCAATCGTGCAGTTAGCCGAAGGACAAAAGATCGAATCGCTTGAGGGGGCAAATTAAAATGCCAACCAAAGAATATCGTCCGTATACGCCAAGCCGTCGTTACATCACGACCCTTGACTTTAGTAACCTCACCAAGAAGCGCCCAGAAAAGTCCTTGACTGAACCACTGCCTAAAACCGGTGGACGCAGCAATACGGGTCGTACCACCAGTCGTTTTATCGGTGGCGGACACAAGCGCTTGTACCGTGTGATTGATTTCAAGCGCCGCGACAAAGGTGGCGTTCCAGCCAAAGTCGCTGCCATTGAATACGATCCAAACCGCTCGGCAAACATTGCCCTGCTGCATTACCTCGACGGCGAGAAGCGTTATATCCTCGCGCCAGACGGTTTAGAAATTGGTAGCCGAATTGTTTCGGGTCCAGAAGCCGAACCTCGAGTCGGTAATGCAATGCCGCTTCGTTTTATCCCCGTTGGTACAGTCGTCCACAGTATTGAATTGGTACCTGGACGTGGTGCAAAAATGGCTCGCAGTGCTGGAACAAGCGCTCAAGTCCAAGGTAAAGAAGGCGACTATGTGGTACTTCGTCTACCTTCGGGCGAGTTGCGTCGGGTTCACACCGAGTGCTATGCCACAGTTGGCGTGGTTGGCAATGCCGACCATAAAAACGTGGTCATCGGTAAAGCTGGTCGTCAACGTTGGATGGGCAATAAGCCACATCAACGCGGCAGTTCGATGAACCCAGTAGACCACCCACACGGCGGTGGTGAAGGACGCGCTCCAACAGGACGCACGCCAGTATCGCCTTGGGGTAAGATTGCCAAGGGTGGTAAAACCCGTAAGAAGCGTAACACCTCGAGTAGCTTCATCATTTCTCGTCGTAAGAACTCGAGATAAAGGACAGGTCGGGTCGGGGCGCTTGCTCCGATACCCCCTGGTCTGCGCTGGGAATAACCCAGCAAGGAGTTAAATAATGCCAAGGAGTGCCAAAAAAGGTCCATTTGTGGATCTCCACCTGCTCGACAAAGTAGATGCTGCCAGCGCTAAAAACGATAAGCGCGTCATCAAAACTTGGTCGCGCCGTAGCACCATCGTCCCAGAAATGATTGGTTTAACGATTGCTGTCCATAATGGAAAGCAGCACGTCCCGGTTTTTGTTTCTGAAAATATGGTCGGTCATAAGCTCGGTGAATTTTCACCCACTCGAATCTTTAAGGGTCACAGTGGTGGCAAAGATGCAAAGGCAACAGGTAAGAAATAATGCAAAGCCTTGCACATGCTAAATTTATCCGCATCACCCCGCGTAAAATGCGTTTGGTGATTGACCTGATTCGTGGCAAAACCGTCAAGGATGCCGAAGACCTCTTAAAATTTATTCCAAAAGGTGCAACCACACCGATTGCTAAAGTCTTAAAGAGTGCCAAGGCGAACGCCACCAACAACTTCGAGATGCTCGAGGATCAGTTGTACATCAGCAGTGCTTATGTCAACGAAGGTCCAACCTTGAAACGCATTATTCCTCGCGCCCGTGGTCGTGGTGATGGACTGCTCAAACGCACCAGTCACGTCACGATCATTCTCGAGGAAATGCCAGAAGGCAAGCAAAAGGGTGGGAAGCGATAATGGGTAATAAAATCAATCCACTCGGTCTACGCATCGGGATTAACAAAGACCATTTGTCCAAATGGTTTGCGACCAAAAAAGATTATGCCAAACTGATTGTTGAGGACAGCAAAATCCGTAAAATGGTCACCAAAGAACTAAATAACGCTGGTGTTGCCACAATCAATATCGAGCGGGCAGCCCACCAAGTCAATGTTACCGTCAAAGCCGCTAAGCCCGGCGTGGTGATTGGTAAAGACGGCGCAAACATCAAAAAATTGCGCGATACCTTAACCGCCGTGGTTGGTCATAACAGCACTGTGGCAGTTAATGTCGAAGAAGTCGGCAATCCAAACACTTCTGCTCCCTTAATCGCGCAGCGCATCGCCGAGCAAATCGAACGCCGTTTTGCTTACAAGCGTGCGATGCAGCAAGCCATCCAAAAAGTCATGGAATCTGGCGCAAAGGGTTGTAAAATCGTGGTTTCGGGTCGTCTTGGTGGCGCAGAACAAGGTCGTAAAGAAACCCGCATGGAAGGTCGCGTGCCGCTTCACACTTTGCGTGCCGATATTGATTACGGTTTTGCTGAAGCCCTGACCACTTACGGCAAGCTCGGGATTAAAGTGATTGTCTTTAATGGCGAAGTGATTGGTAAGCAAGATGGTACTCGTCCAGCCGCCCGCCCAATGTCAAGGGGCGGAGCAGACGGTGGCAAGAGTGGTAGTGATGATCGTCGTAATGGTGGTGGCAATCGCACCCGCCCAGGCGCTCGCGCTCGTCGTCCAGAGAAGGGAGGCGCATAATGCTACTTCCAAAACGTATGAAGTTCCGCAAGCAAATGAAGGGTCGTATGCGCGGCTCAACCAAAGGCGGCGATTACATCGCCTTCGGAGATTTCGGTCTGGTTGCGATGGAAGCCGCTTGGATTCGCAGCAACCACATTGAAGCCTGCCGTATCAGCATGAGTCGGTACTTTCGCCGTGGTGGTAAAATTTATATCCGCATCTTCCCAGATAAGCCAATTACCAAAAAGCCAGCCGAAACGCGCATGGGTAGCGGTAAAGGTGCAGTTGAATACTGGGTGGCAGTGGTTAAACCGGGTCGTGTGATGTTCGAGGTCGAGGGTGTGACCGAAGAACAAGCCCGCGAAGCCTTCCGTCTGGCAGGGCATAAACTCCCAATCAAGACGAAGTTTGTCCAAAGGGAAGTGTACGATGAAGCGCAATGAGTCCTTAAAAGCCTTCCGCGAGATGGAATTATCCAGTCTCGATAAGGAAGTTGCAACACGCAAAGAAGAACTGATGAAACTACGCTTTCAAAAAGTCGTCAGTACCGTAACGAACACCTCGAGACTGAATCTTCTTCGCAAAGAAATCGCGCAACTCCTGACCATTGCTACCGAAAAACGCAGCGCTGGTTTGGCAAAGAAGGTGAAGTAAATGGCAGTTAAAACCTTTATAGGCACAGTCGTGTCCGACAAAGCCGACAAGACCATTTCGGTCAAAGTGGAACGTAAATTTACCCATCCACTGTACGGCAAGGTTGTGACTCGCAGTAAAAAGTATGCCACGCATGATGAAAACAACGAATACAAAACAGGCGACATCGTTGAAATCATTGCCGTGCGCCCAATCAGCAAGACCAAAACGTGGAAAGTTAATCGTTTGGTCGAGTCGAAAAAGGACTAGATATGATTCAATCCTTTACAGAATTAGATGTTGCCGATAACACAGGCGCAAAGAAAGTGATGTGCTTTCGCGTCATGGGTGGTTTGTCACGCGGTAGTGGCAACCAAAAGTACGCTGGCGTAGGCGATGTGATTATTGCCAGCGTTAAAGAATGCGCTCCTCGAGGCACAGTCAAAAAGGGCGATGTTGTCAAATGCGTGGTCGTGCGTACCAGCAAAGTCGTTAAACGCGCCGATGGCAGTGCAATTCGTTTTGACCGCAATGCCGCCGTAATCATCAACAAAGAAGGCGAACCTCGTGGCACGCGTGTTTTCGGACCGATTGCTCGAGAGCTTCGTGACCGTAAGTTCATGAAAATCGTCTCCCTTGCTCCGGAGGTGTTGTAATGCACGTCAAGACTGGCGACACCGTAAAAGTGCTGCGCGGCAAAGACCGTGGCACAGTGGCAAAAATCTTAAAAGTTTTGCCCAACAAAGAAACTGTCCTAGTTGAAGGTGTCAACATTGTCACCAAGGCAGTCAAACCAACCGAAACCAACCGTACTGGTGGATTTACCAAGTTTGAATCACCGATTCATGCTTCTAAGGTCATGGTTGTGGATTCCGAGGGCAAAGCGACCCGCATTGCCCATAAAGAAATCAATGGTAAGAAGGTGCGTGTCTCTAAAAAGAGTGGCGTGACCATCGAAGAGAGCAGGTGAGTCCTATGGCAATGCAACGATTAAAAACCACTTACCAAACAACTGTCCGCGAGGACATGATGAAGCGCTTTGGCTACACCAGCCCAATGGCAGTCCCCGCACTTGTCAAAGTCGTGGTCAACCAAGGTATCGGCGAAGCTAAAGACGATTCCAAATTGCTCGAGAAAGCCCAAAAAGACATGGCAATTATTACGCTGCAAAAGCCAATTATTACCAAGTCCAAGAAAAGCGTCTCGAACTTTAAGCTCCGTGCGGGTCAGAACGTTGGCTTAAAAGTCACGCTTCGGGGCGAGAAGATGTACACCTTTCTCGAAAAACTGCTGAATATCGCTTTGCCGCGTATTCGTGATTTTCGTGGAGTCAACCCAAACAGCTTTGATGGACGTGGTAACTACAACCTCGGCATCAAAGAACAAATGGTTTTCCCAGAAATTACTTATGAAATGGTAGATGCAACTCGTGGTTTTGACATCACCGTCGTCACCACCGCCAAGAACGACGAAGAAGGTCGCGCTCTGC
>JAYWHB010000718.1:0-6168 GCA_043777915.1 Deinococcales bacterium | reverse complement strand
CGTCTTCACTGAGCTTAAATTCGGGGGCTGGTCGTGACATATTTTAGTCTAACCGATAAAAAGAGATCACTTACTCTCTTCGCGTTATTGGTACTAGTAAATCTTGACCTAAGCAGCCGAGAACAGTAGCAGCAAAGCCTGAAAATCCTGCGCGATAATTTCTCAATCATGGAAAAGGCGATAGGAGAAGCGGTGCAGGAGGCTCGAGAAGTCGCACTTGTCGAAGGCGAAACAAGGGGCGCGAAACTAGCATTGCAGAAGGTGAACTCGAAGCCAAGCTCGTGGTGGCAAAAACTTGAAAGCGACTGGGTTATCACTAGAGCAAATAGAAGCAGCGACGGGGCTAAGTGGACTTAATTTGGAAGAATTGTAAGGTGCAGCAAGCAAAAGTCATTTGAGCCGAAAGCAAAAGCGGCTCAAGATGGGATTCAAAACGTGAAGTTTAGCGCGGCATAGGCACAAGTCCAAAGCTAATTCAGAAGTTGTGTAAACGCTTTTGCATTACCGACCATGCAAAAGCCAAGGCTCGAGTACAGGGGAAAGAGTTAGGGTAAGCGGCATGGAAATAGTTTAACAAAAAACCAAGGTTTAAATTCAGATATTTTCATCAGGTGCATAAGGCAACTAAGATTCATGCTCTTGTTCATACCGTTTAACCAAATTAGAGTAGTGACCTCCAACAATAATAATTTTTCCCGTAACAAACGATCCATTTTCCTGTGGCATGGTTACAAATTGAAATATTCCTCTTTCTCGATACCAAATAATTGATGTTGCTTCAAAATAGTTAAATTTTAGTTTCTGCCATACTCCCTCAATTGCTTGATTTAAGGAGTGTAAGGTTTGGATAGTATCTGAAACCTTTGTGGTGATTTCGAGCATGGAATCAGATTTATTTGTACGAAAAACTTCTACGGGCAAGTGAAATGCACCACTTGACTCAAAGTAATAATCTGTATCATACCAAAAGCCATCAAGATTAACTCCAGCATAAGGGAGATAAGTTGAAGTAATGTCCTTGATAACTTTTTCAATCATAATTATTCACTTTATTTTGTAAATCATTTGCCTTCTAGCTTTTCAACCGTATTTTTTAAGTGCCACTGCCACCTAAATGTGTCTCGAGTAAATCTTCAAAAGTAACCACCTCGAGCAAATTTTCTTTCAAGATGTAAACACCAATATCACCAATGTAATCGCTTTGCCACATGACCAGACCCGAAACTTTTACATTCCAAGGCGTAAAAAAATGCGTCACCAAGAACTCGAGCCATTCCCCAGGCGAGTAAGATTTATCGGCATTTTTTGATTGTAGTAATGTGCCATCGTTGCTGATTTCCCAAGGGCAGTATAAATCTGGAATTCCAAGGGCTGGGGTATTGTAATCTGAATAAAATTCTTCGTCATTGGCTTTTTCACTAACGCAATACAATCCATCCGCCATCATTGGTAGGTTTACAGCTTGGCGTAGTGGGTCGGGCAATTTCTCGAGTAATGTAACTGGTCGTATACCGTGCCTGACATCTACAAAAGCCTTGAGAAAGTGTATTTGCTCAGTCGTTAGATTTGGAATGATGTGGAATTCTCCTTGAAATGCCGTGTGGTAGCCCATGAGAACAGTCTATCAAATGCAATTCTGAAAACAAAACGCGCCCAAGCCAAGGCTCATTTCTCAGATACGGTCTGTATCTTCTGGTTCTCGAGCAATTTGCGCTAAGTACCCAAGCCTAATTACATTAGGTTAATTCTTGAGCAAAATTTGCGTGTGAGACGGATTTTTATCACAAATACTAAGCTCAAAAGTCAAACATAAATATGCTGTGGTACTTATATCTGCTCCAAGTAGAGTAAAGTGCCGTAGGTTAAATGTAAAAAGTGCTTCTGCTCCAATTTTAAGGGCGCATTCGGCAATGAGCGCATCAAAAATAACTCCGCCTGATAAACCTGAACTCGAGACCCGTTGCAGGGCTTTTTGGTACTCGTTCGGCTCGAGCGAAACCAATTTCACATTTTGTAAATTGAGTTGCATCAGTCGCAAAGCATCGCTGGTCGGAATTCGCGCTCTTCCAGTCAAAACGTTGTAAATTTCTGCCAAACTATGGGTTGAAATTGCGGCTGTCAGATTGGTTCTATGATGACTAAAAACAAGATTGGCGACTTCATGATGCTCCCGATGTGTCAGTATGGCGGCTGTTACCGCATTGGTATCAAATAGATTCATATGTTTTCGAGAATCGAATCTATTCGTTCTTCACGAATTTGTTCTATTAAGTCTTGAGTATCATTTGGTATTTCTCCAGTCCAGACATACATGCCATTTTTTTCAACAATTTTGCCCTGAGATTTTGGGCGCAGAGTCAGTTCGCCATCTCGAAATTGTAACTCGAGTTGCTGCTTGGGTAATAGCTTCATTTCATCACGCATGTTTTGCGGAATTAAAATTCGCCCAGTTTCATCAATTGTTACCATTTCAGACATAAAAACAGCATAGCAGCAAATCTCAAAAAACAAAACGCGCCTAAGCCGAAGCTCGAGCAAGTACAATAGTGCGCCCTCTCGAGTACAATAAAAACGTGATTGGTTCTCAAATCCTGCACTACCAAATCACCCGTCAACTTGGCGAAGGTGGTATGGGCATTGTTTACCAAGCCTTTGACACGTGGTTAGAACGTACTGTTGCCCTGAAATTCCTGCATCAGTCAAAACGCTTAAGTTTAGCGGCGTTGCGTGGTTTTGCCAGAGAAGCCAAAATTGCCGCCCAACTCGACCATCCAAACATTGGTACAGTTTTTGCCCTCGAGCGCAGCGAAGATGATGTTTTTTTAGCAATGGCGTATTACCCCGGACTTGGACTTGATGCTCGGCTTGAACAGGGTGCAATTCCTGTACCAGAAGTGATGCAGTACGCGCTTGAAATCGCTAAGGGACTCGAACATGCCCATTTGCATGGTGTGGTTCACCGCGATATTAAACCCAGCAATATATTTCTAGCCCAAGGACAAAGTGGCTCGAGTTGTAAAATCCTAGATTTTGGCTTATCTAAACTTGGCGAACGCAGCACTGTCCAAAGCATCAATATGGTTGGAACACCCGCCTATATGTCGCCAGAACAACTCGACTCTAAAGCCTCGAGCAAATCCGACCTTTGGGCTTGGGGGGCTGTGGTTTACGAGATGCTGTCCGGGGTTTCGCCATTTAAGCGCGAATCCATGATTGAAACATTTCAGGCACTCTTGTTAGAAGAACCGATTCCCTTACAAACTCGAGTCCCCAAAGCCCCAGAAGTGCTGCTGAATTTAGTACAGCAGTGTTTGCAAAAAAATCCCGATGAACGCCCACTTGATGCCAGAGAATTGGTACGGAGCTTGACTCAAGCAAGTCTAAGTACAAATCGCAGTTCAATACTGTTACTGCCTGTGCCAGCGACCGCTTTTATTGGGCGCGAGAACGAATTACGCGAATTATTTGAACGTTTTCAAACTGCCCGACTTGTAACCATCACGGCGGCTGGCGGTATGGGTAAAACCCGTTTAGCCCTCGAGTACGCTCGGATTCATCAGTCTGATTATGCGGGTCAAGCCTACTTTATTGATTTAGCCAAAATCACCGATGCCAATTTGGTGGCGGGTCAGATTCTCGAGACGGTGCTTGGGCGGGTATCCGAAGACCCTAAACAGCATTTATTCCAAGAACTGAAAGATAAAGTGTGTTTGTTGGTGCTTGATAATTTTGAACACCTGATGCCCGCCTCGACCTTTGTGGCAGAATTACTTGGTCAAACCAATCATTTGCATCTGCTGATGACTTCCAGACAAACCCTTGGATTAAAAGCCGAAACAGTTTTTGGACTGACGGGTTTAAGCACACCCACCGAAACTGACTTTAGTTCTAACCACGCCGCTATACTTTTTACTCGAGTGGCACAACGTTTTGACGCTAATTTCAATTTACAAGATGAGGATTTTGAGCTTTTCAATCAGATTTTCATGGCAGTCGGTGGAATGCCTTTGGGTTTAGAACTGGCAGCTTCTTGGTTACGCAGCCTGAGCCTAGAAGAAATTGCCTTAGAACTGCAAAACAACAGCGATTTTCTCAAAAGTCAAGATGATCAGGTGTCTGAACGTCACCGCAGCATCTCGGCGGTGTTCGCCTCGAGTTGGGATTTATTAAGCGCAGCCGAACAAAATGCCTTGGCGCAACTGACGATTTTTCAAGGTGGTTTTGACCGCGACTTGGCTCGGGTCGTCTGTCAGGTGGATATGGTGGTGTTGCAACGTTTGGTTAGTAAATCCCTACTTTATAAATCTGAACAGCACTTTCGTTTCCATGAAATGATTCGTCAGCAAGCCGCAACCCGCTTAAGCCAAACAGAACAGCCGCGCTTACTCGAGAATTTAGTGAACGAATGTTTAAGTATCGCCAAAATTTGGTTCAACAAACGCCAAAGCGGACAGCAGCACCAAAGTGTTTTTGAGCGTTTGACCCAACTGACCGATAATTTTCGCTTGGCTTTAGAATACAGTCTAGAACATCAAAAAAGTAAATGCCTCGAAATCTTTTTGCTCTTGGGACATTACTGGTCTATTCGAGGTTATTTTAAGGAAGCCCTGTATTGGCGTGAAAAACTGCGTCAAACCATGAATTTCACAGCCCTAGAAAACTTATCAGTCGAAACACTCCATATCCGTTGGTTAGACCGCACAGGCAAGTACCGTGAAGGTTTAGAAATTGGTAAAACCTGTTTAGAACAAGCCATAAGACTCAATCTTCTAACCCATCAAGCCCAACTGCATTTACATCTCGGTCAAATTTTACTGAACTTAAACCAATTGGAACAATCTAAACAACATCTTCAACAAGCGGTGCGTTTATTTCGCCATCAAAATCAGACTTTTAGCAGCATTGAAGCGATCAATTCGCTCGGTGTGATTCATAATCTACTTGGCAACCTCAAAAAAGCCCGCTCGAGTTACCAAGAAACGATTCGGATTTGCCAGTCTTTTGGCGAGGAACGGATTGCCCATATTGCAGCAATCAACATTGCCACCGTGGATTTGGTCGAAAGCAACACGATTATCCACCTAGAACTTTTTACCAAGGCACTCGAGTACGTCAAACAAATAAAAGATTTGGTCAATCTTTCTGAAAGTTATTCGCTGTTTGGCTATTACCAAATAACCAAGCAGAATTTTAAGGAAGCCAAACAATGTTTTCTCGAGGCGCTGCATATCTCGAGTTCCTATCAAAACGAAGTCGAATGCAGTGTCCATCTGCTTTTTCTGGGTTTTATTGCTGGGCTGGAAAATAATGCAGAACAAGCCGCACGATTACTGAAAACTTCCAACCAACTCAATCCAAATTTTGCCAATGGCTATTATTCTTTTGAATTATTCGCCAAACGAATTGGCGACGATTCTCGAGTCAGTCAGCTTTGGGAACAGGCTAAAACCCAAACCATCAGCCCAATAACTTTGGAGTTGGCGGTAGGGCTTGCCTTTGAGAATGTATGAATAGAATGGCGAATATAGGAGTCACCTATTCGCATCAGTTTAACAAAATCTACAGTACGGGAAAACAAAAACTAATCCTCAAATTGTATTGCCCATATCGCGTTCCAACCCTCACCCAACTCGCTTAGGCTCGTTACCCTCGTCCCGCCAAAAAGCGCGGGAGAGGGTTGTTCGGTTTGTTTTATTGCTTTATATTTGAGACTTGAAAACCAAAAAATACTGTTTCAAACAAGTTTTTTGAGGCAGACAAAAGGCAAATCCCAAATCCCAAACCCTCCCCCAGCGAAGCGGGTTTTGGGGGAGGGTGACGAGCTTCAAGCGAGTTGGGAGAGGGGCTGACTGACTGTGGTTCTATGCGTACTGAAAGGTTTTTGTTCTCAAATTTATACCTGTAAGAGGAGCTTGTCCCCTCCTTTTGAAGGCTTTAGTCTTTGAGTAATCTATTGCTGTTTTTATGTAGAATTTTTGCGTTCTGACCAGTAGAATTAAGGAGTGGTTGGGTCTAAGGTGCTTCATTATCAAATCATTCGTGAAATTGGCACGGGTGGCATGGGCATTGTTTACCAAGCCTTTGACACATGGTTAGAGCGCCCTGTTGCCCTTAAATTCCTGCACGAATCGCAACGCCTGAGTTTGGCTGCCCTACGCGCCTTTGCCA
>JAYWHB010000717.1:0-6174 GCA_043777915.1 Deinococcales bacterium | reverse complement strand
ACGTAACAGCAGTTCTCGAGGGCAAAGCCAAAGATGTGCTGGGAAAATTGCGTGAATCAATGCGTGAAGCCGCCCTAAACCGCGAATTTGAATTGGCGGCAGGCATTCGTGACCGCGTACAAGCGGTCGAAAAACTATTTGGTTCTGACCAGCAAGTGGCACTCAACACTGGTCTCGAGGATATGGATTTTCTTGGGGTTGCCCAAGCTGGCGAATTTGCAATGGTGCAACACTTTCAGATGCGGGCTGGGCGGGTGATTGGGCGCGATAAACGTTTTTTAACTGGAGCGGAAGAAAGTTCTGAAGAAGAAATCCTTAAAGCCTTTATGCAGGATTATTATGGTGTGGCACTGCAAATTCCACCTTTGGTTCTTGTGCCAGTCGAATTTGAAGACAAAACGGTGTGGGAAGAATTTATGAGCGCCAAAGGGCGCAAAGTTGAGTTGCGTCATCCGCAACGCGGTGAGAAAGTAGACCTGCTCGAGATGGCAACCCGCAACGCCCAGACTGGACTCGAGTCTGAACTGGCACTGCTCGAGAAACGCGGCGAGAACCCCGGACTCGAGGCATTAAAAGAAGTGCTGGCACTGCCAGAGCGCCCGTGGCGAATCGAAGGCTATGACAACAGCAATTTGTTTGGGACACACATCGTTTCGGGAATGGTCGTTTTTGAAGGCGGACGCGCCCGTAAAGGTGAACACCGACGTTTTAAGGTCAAGGGCTTAGACCGTCCAGACGATTACGCCAGTATGCGCCAAACCGTGCTGCGGCGTTTTACGGGCAGTTTATCAGAGAAATTACCGATGCCAGACCTGTTGATGATTGATGGTGGACGCGGGCAGGTCAATGCCGCCCTTGATGCCTTAAAAGAAGCTGGGGTGCAAGTGCCAGTGGTCGGGCTTGCCAAACGCGAAGAAACCTTAATTCTACCCAGTATCTACGGCGCTCAGTGGTGGCTGAGCAGTGGCTCAGAAGTTGGTAAGAACCGCGAAGTCCGCCTCCTCGAGACCCACCCAGCCTTAAGAATGATGATTGCGGTGCGTGACGAAGTGCATCACTTTGCAATTACCTATCACCGTAAGCTGCGTGCCGAAGCGATGATGAAATCGGTTTTTGATGATGTCCCCGGGATTGGCGAAAAACGCAAAGATGCGTTACTCGAGCATTTTACCAGTCTCGAGGAAATCAGGGCGGCAAGTGTAGAGCAAATTGCTGGAGTACCGGGCATTGGCGTAAATTTTGCCAAAGTGATTAAAGAACACTTTCAGGAAAAGCCATTGACGACCTAGATTCGTTTATTTTAGAGCTTCAAGGGTCGCTGCAATAATTGCTTTGTTGGCTTGGTCAGCGCTGATAATGGCTTTTTTATCGCCACTTTGTTCGCCATAATCACCAAACTGGGCGTGGTTCATGCCCTTAATTTCGATATATTTGGTACTTGAGGGGGCAAAGATTTTGGTATTGGCAACTTTGTCTGGGGTTGCAAGACCATCCTCAGAACCGTAAATCGAGGTGACAGGTATTTGGCTGCTCGAGAAGTCAAAACTTTTGTCGCAGTAGGCTGCCCAGAAAATCAGTCTGGTTACACCACCTTTATTTTTAGCGTAACTGCAAGCCATTGCTCCGCCAAGTGAATGCCCACCAATTGCCCATTTTACATTTGGGTTACTCGAGATAATGCTGTCGGCGGCGTTGATGTTAAAGACAGCAAAATTAAGCGGCATTTTCATGATGTACACCATGTATCCAGCTTCGGCAATGGCGCGGAGTGGCACAGCATAGGCTTCGGGGGCAACTCGAGCGCCGGGATAGAAAATAAAACCTTTTGTGCTGGGTTTATTTGGTTTGAACAAAATACTCGAGGCGGTGTTTTCGATGGTCACTGTCGCACTCGAGTTCATGGCGGCAAGGGCTTTTGCCTCGGCAGGGAGCGGTCTCGAGACGACAAAAACAACCGCACCAAGTGCTGCAAGAACCGCACCAAGAACAATCAAAGTATTGCGTAACCATTTGGGCATGGGTAGAGAGTATCAGAGGAGAGAGGAAGGAGGAAAGAGAAATAAAACCTCACACCGCCTTTTTCCTCCTTCCTCTATTTCTTATGCGGTTGGCTTGGGCGAACTTCGACTCGACTTGGGAGGGTTCGGGCGGGCATTGCCAGCAAATCTAGGATAATTTGGGCAATGTCCTCTGGTTGAATTTTCCAAGCGTCTTTTTCGTTTGGCGTGTGGTTATTAAAGTAAGTGGCAACACTCCCGGGCATGATTTGGGTAACTTTAATTCCTAAAGCGCGAAGGTCAAGCATAATCGCTTCGCTAAAGCCGTTTAAGCCAAACTTACTGGCATTGTAAGCGGCTGCTCCTGCAAAGGCGTTTTTACCCGCAAGACTCGAGATGTTAAAAATATAGCCTTGGCTTTTTTCTAAGGCAGGAATAGCGGCTTTGATGGTGTAAAAAACCCCTGTCAGGTTGGTGTCTATAACCGTGTTCCAGTCTTCCAAGGTTAAATCTTGAACAGGTTTGAAAATGCCTACGCCAGCATTGGCAATCACGCAGTCCAGACCGCCAAACTCAGAAGTGGCGGTACTAACAGCTTTCTCGAGACTTGGATAATCACGGGCATCAGCAGTCACACCGATGGCTTTACCTCCACCTAATGCGTTGAGGGTCTTGGCAGCCGTCTCGAGTTCGCTTTGGTTACGGGCGGTGATGACAGTATTCCAATTGTTTTCGATGAGTGCCGCAGCTACGGCGTACCCGATGCCTTTGCTGCCTCCAGTGATAAGGGCGGTTTTCATGAGGTAAGTATGGCTGAATTCTGGGTTAGGTGCTGTACCGCAAAGCACATGGGTTTTTGACTTTCAGTGTTCCAATACGTCACAATAGCAACATGGCTTTTGCAGATTGGTTTGGTGTAATGCCCAAGGTTGAAGTTTGGCAGGGCTTAAGTGCTTTTGTGTTGAATGGACAAACGGCACAAGCTGGTTTTTTTGAAGCAAGCCAAACGGTGCTTGTACCAGAACATCTCCATACTGGTCAGTGGGGCGTGGTGATTTCTGGTCAGATTGATTTAACCATTGGTGGAATTCTTCACGTTTATACATCTGGGATGTCGTATAACATTCCATCAGGAGTTCTGCATAGTGCAACTGTTCATGCTGGGGCAGTCTTTATTGAAGTCTGGGAAGAACACCGACTAAAGGTCAAAGAATGAATCAAACACAAGTACCCCTTGGTCATCGTATACTGGGAGAACCATGACGCAAAGCATCGTGCCACTCGAGGTGGCTGGATTCACCCATCCGGGACAAGTTCGGGAACTTAACGAGGACACTTGGGCGAAAGAATCGCTGCCCAATGGTGAGCTTTTCTTGGTTGCTGATGGGATGGGCGGGCATCGGACAGGCGAAGTGGCTTCGAGCATGGCAACTGAATCCTTGGTTGCCGCCATGCGTGAACTGGCAGATGTACCAACCCAGAGTTTACCAAGGGCAATGCAGCGCAGTAACTTAGCCGTTTTTCAACACGCCAGCCGCAAAGCCGAATCTCGAGGTATGGGAACAACCATGACTGCCGTGGTGGTGGATGGCAACGCCGCCATCGTTGGGCATGTTGGCGACTCGAGGGCATATTTAATTCGTGGCAGCCGAATCGAACAACTCACCCGAGACCATTCTTGGGTCGCCGAACGGGTGCGGCAGGGCTTATTAAGCGAAGAAGAAGCCCGAGACCATAAATGGCGCAACGTAATTACCAATGCGCTTGGCTCGAGACCACAATTGCGACTTGATTTATTTGGTATGAATCTGCTCGAGGGCGACATTATTTTAATTTGCTCCGATGGTTTATCGAATTTGGTAACAGAACAGCAAATGTTAAGGGTGGCTTTAGAACGTGTTTACGACCCAATCGAGTCGGTGACTGCCGAATTGGTCGAACTGGCTAATACGGCTGGAGGTCACGACAACATCACTTGTGTGGTGGCTCGAGTCAAGCGTTTAATGCCGCGCAGCAAGCCGTATCCGTTACCGCAACTGCCCAAAGATGAGGGCTATTCACCAGACTTACAAGTAGACCCGACCAGTACCATGATTTACGAAGGGAACACCGTTCAGGCTTCACAAAGACGCTGGTTACTGCCATTGGCGATTGTGTTGTATGTGGTTTTATTTGGAGCTTTACTCCTGCTTTTAGGTCGTCCTGGGGTCAAGTGAATACGTCTGGGCTGCATGAACCAATTGCATCTCGGCTAGACGAACCAATTGCATCTCGGCTAGACGAACCAATTGCAACTGGGCTGAATGAACAAGAATTGATTGATTTAACCCAACATTTGGTGCGAATGGATTCGGTGGCTGCGCCAAATCGTCCGCATGAGATTAGAGTCGCACAGTATTTAGCCCAGTACCTCGAGCAAGCTGGTTTTGAAATTAAACTCGAGGAAGTTGCACCCCAACGCCTCAATTTAATGGCGAGATTTGATACTGGCAAACCCGGCTCTTTACTGATTCTCGAGGGTCACACCGACGTTGTGACCGAAGGCGAACGCAGTGCTTGGACTCGTGACCCATTTTCGGGCGATATAGAAGACGGCATCCTTTGGGGTCGTGGCAGTGCCGATATGAAGGGTGGTTTGGCGGCTGCCATTGTCGCCGCTAAAACCATTAAAAACCTTGTTCTTGAGAGAAAACTTGACTTACGTGGTGAGTTGCGGCTTTTAATTCCATGTGATGAAGAAGGGATGATGTCGGGGATTAAACAAATGATTCGGCACAGTTGGCACAAAAAAAATGGAGTTGTGGCAGACGGCGCAATCATTTGTGAACCCGAAGAATTAGAACTTTGCTTATTTCAGCGCGGCGGTATTCGGGTCGCCATACGTTTTATCGGTAAACAAGCCCACGGCGCGATGCCCTACGCGGGAATCAATCCGATTCCGTGGTTAGCCAAAGCCGTGTTAGGCATTGGGCAACTCGAGGCAGAACTGCAAGCTAGAACACCCGTTCACCCCTTATTGGGTAAGCCCTACATCACACCAACCGTGCTAGGGGCAGGTAGTTTGCCGCAACTAAATGTCATGCCCGGCGAAGCACTTTTAGCCTTAGATATTCGCACCATTCCGGGGGTTGACCACGCAGAAATTCATGCTCGGTTGCGCCAGATTCTTGATTCGATTGCCGATGCTCAGACCCAGTACGAGATTGTTGATGACCGCCCTTGGACAGCCACCGACCCAGAAGCCAAAATTGTTCGGGTTCTCGAGGAAGCCAGCCGCACCGTCCTAAAGCGTGAACCACGTTATGGTGGAGTACCCGGCACAACCGATGGAACTTTTCTGCACCAAGCTGGTGTGCCAATCGTCACCATCGGACCCGGAGACCGCGAAATTCCGCATCAAGCCAACGAATTTATTCGGATTGACCAACTTGTACTGAGTGCCAAGTTGTACACCGAAGCAATCGCACTTTTTCTAAGCTGATTGTACCCTCCAATTAGAGGTGGGCTGGATTTGAATTGTCCTGTAAGATTGTTGAAAGAAGAAGTTGTTACGATAGCAAAATGTGGGAAATCTCACACCGAAAGTACCAAGCCGCCCAACGGAGCTACTATGAGCTTACTCGAGAACCTCAAAAACACCCTGCAACAAGGCTGGAATGTCGCTAAAGAAAAAGGCGAATTGGGCGCACGTATCGGACGACTGCGGCTTGAACTGATTCGGCTCGAGCGTGAACGCGAACAACAATTTGCTCGGCTAGGCAGAGCATACCACGCTAATGCCAGCGACTTAGCGGGTTTAGAACCCTTAAAACTCGAGATTGACCGCTTAACCCAAACCATGCGAGACCGCGAAAGCGTCATGGCACAGTTACTCGAGCAAGACAGCACGCCAAAAGATTTATCGCCCGAAGAACCCTTGAGTTTTGCCGCCGATGTAGACCCAAAGACCTCGAGTGCTGAACAATCTGTACAACAAAACTAAAGACAACACCACTATTTTGACCTTAGAGTTTAGAGATTTTTGAGGTCATTTCGCACATTGCACAAAAATAAGGTATCATCCTGCACGTTTAGAGGTGACACCATGCCAACCACAAAAGCCGAAGTCTTAAAAACCCTAGAAGCCGAAAAAGTCCGCTTCCTCCGCCTTCAATTCACCGATGTTCTCGGTGTGGCT
>JAYWHB010000716.1:0-2232 GCA_043777915.1 Deinococcales bacterium | reverse complement strand
TCTTCTAAACTGGCTTGGTCATCGGTTTCTAAGACCGTAATTTTATATTCCGATTCGAGTTTTTGAATCCCAATGGTGCTGTCGCGCTCACCGAGCAGCAGCACTGCATCGTGCTGACCACGCCAACGATGATACAAATGATTGCTTGTGCCTAAGTTACTTGTGCCAAGAACCCGAGAAAAAAACGGGGTGCGCCCCGTTGCCACCCAAGCGGCAAGTTCAGTCAGTGGCTCGAGTCCAAAGCGAATTGGGTTGCTGCATGATAAGTTCAGTGGGGCTTCTAAGCCAATCTCGAGTAGCAGTGCGCCGTGCATTTCCCATAGGTCGGCGATTTTCCAAGGTGCATCTTCTCGGGTCAGCAACCTGAGTTTATACTCGGCGGCTTCACTGGGAATAAAATGCACTCCTGCCATGTCTGGAGTATAACGTAAATCTGGGACAATTCTGGCTTTTGGCAGTGTTACGTTATGGACATGAAAAGCGCTCCGCAGGTTGGCGAAAACCCAGATAAAGGCAAAGATGTCCAAGCCATGTTTGATTCGATTGCCTCGCGCTACGACCTTCTTAACCGCGTGCTTTCGATGGGTGTGGACAAGGGCTGGCGGGTGGCAGCCGCCAAAGAAGTCTTGGGGAATGACCCAAAAAGTATCCTCGATATTGCCACTGGAACAGGCGACTTTGCGATAGCGATTCAAAAACTTGCCCCACAAGCCAAAGTGACCGGTTCGGACTTTGCCCCAAAAATGCTTGAAATTGCTCGAGTCAAAGCCAAAGCCCTCAATCTCGAGATTCCATTTGAACAAGGTGATGCCCTCGCCCTACCCTATACCGACTCGAGTTTTGAAGCGGTTTCGTGTTCGTTTGGTTTTCGCAATTTTGCCGATTTTAGAAAAGGACTTACAGAATTTCACCGCGTTTTAAGGGTTGGTGGGCGTTGTGTGATTCTCGAGTTTCCACCACCGCCCGAGAATCTATTGGGGCAAGCCTATACCTTGTACTTTAAGCATATTTTGCCGTTCATTGGTGGAGTCATTTCAGGTAAGCCAGAAGCCTATAAGTACCTGCCCGAAAGTGTGATTGCTTTCCCAAAACCAGAAATCTTGGCAAATCTGATGCAGGAAGTTGGTTTTGAAACGCGCTACACCGTCCTCACGGCTGGATTGGCTGCGATTCATGTTGGGGTAAAACAGGCAAAGGGCGAAGGTTAAAGGGTAAAGGTAAAACCCTTCCGTCTTCTTGACCCCTAAAGCAGCACCTGTCTTACTCGTGGAATAGCACCTGTCGGGCTACTCGCGCTTTGGGCTTGGGTCGCTTCGCCTTTTGCCCTTTGCCTTGTTGCCCCTTTTTGTTCTAAGCTCGAGTTATGGAAAGTCAGTATCTTGTGGATATTTCAGTGGAAGTGGTGTATTCCCCTGCCCATTCAACCGAAAACCGTTTGGTCTATGTGTACTTTATTGCAATGCACAACCGTGGAATGCAAAGCGCTCAGTTGTTGCGACGACACTTTTTTATCCGCGATGCCCAAGGTTTTGAACAAGAAATAGAAGGTGAAGGCGTGGGTGGCGAACAACCGATTATTGCTCTTGGGCAAACATATCGGTATCATAGTATTGTTCCAATTCAAAATCCGCCCGGTTCAATGCATGGGTATTACACTTTTATTGCGGCTGATGGCACGATTTTCCAAGCTGAACTGCCGCTTTTTATGTTGTACGAACCACCGGGGTTTATTCCGCAAAATTCGCCTAATCTCGAGACCAACAAACGAATTTTGAATTGAAAGCCGACTTTTGTTTTCTTTATCTCGAGATTAGGCAATGGAACAGACATAACCTTGTGAGAAGTATTTTATTTAGGAGGTACATCTGTGCAACAGATAGTGATTCGTTTATGGGAAAAAAAACTACTTTCCTTATCAGAAACCCAAAGAGAAGATGTTATTCAACGTATTCAGATAGGCGAAAAACTTTATATGGATTCAGAATACACAATTAAAACATTTAGTGAAGAGAATTTGGGAATTTCAAGACAAGAATTTTTGAATTGGGGTCAAAATGGTTTTGTAATTTCAATTTCTGTGTTTAGTTTGCTTAGTGTCTGGAATCAAGAATTTGAAAAAACAAAAGATCACCTTTTCCGACTTTTTGATTTAGTTCTTTTCAACTTTCCCACAAGTGGACAACCATTTATTGCCAATGTTTTCAAAAAGTTTGAAGTGTCTGCTAAGCAAAA
>JAYWHB010000715.1:0-2236 GCA_043777915.1 Deinococcales bacterium | reverse complement strand
GGTGATAAGCCGCGTAGGGTTGACCTTTCTAAGCGATTGTGTGAAGCGTTGCTTGCCCTCGAGCTTAAACCAGGACAAGCCGTGATTGGCTTGACCCCTCAAGGGATTCGAGAAGCCATTCGGCGATTGTGCAAGAAAAACAATGTTGCCTATCAAGGGATTCATTCACTCAGGCACACCGCCGGGACACGGCTTTACCGAGCCACTAAAGACCTCAAAACCGTGGCTAAGCATCTAGGGCATTCAAAGATTGAAACAGCCGCCGTGTATGCAAAATTTGCTGATGATACGGTGCGAAATGTGGTTACTGAATGGTAATTTTCTTTTCTGAAGGGGTTTTTGATGAAACCAGACCATGCCTTCGCTGCCACCAATAATCTCACCATAATGGTTAGCGCGTCCTTTAGCTGGTTGCTCGAGCAGCTTATTTAAATCAGTGCTTTGATGACTTCGATGCTCTTTTTTAGCCCCACTTGCTCGAGTGTGGCTAAGTATTCAGCCATTGCTACTGGTGGTTTTCGTAAACGGCTTTGTATGGTGCGAAGAACTTGAATCACGGCTGCTTGGTTTGTCTCGAGTACGCCCAAAATAAAATTATCAGCATTTCGGGCTTGGATTCCAAACGGTGCTAAAACAGCACTCGGGAAGTCTTTTAAGTTGTTGGTCACGATCACTTGTGCTTTTGCGTGGATGGCTGCGGCAAGTATATGGCGGTCATTGGGGTCTGGAAGGGTCAGGGTTTCTATCAAGGCTTCAAAACCGTGTATTAATGCGCCTTCAACGCTTGAATCCATCAATTGTGCAACCGCTTGTAGTTTTTGTAGTTTTAAGTCTGGGCGGTCAGCACTGACATTGCGAATCCATTCATCATGAGTCTGGTTTGTCCAATGTGCTTGTATTACTTCATCGTATGCCAATTGCATCAGTAGGTCACGCAGTGGTGCAGGGTACAAAACATTGGCATCATAAAGAGCAACAGGGCGCACTTTAATACCCTAAACCCAATTCCTGACTTAAATCAGCCAACTCCTGCATGGCTTTCTCGGCTTGTTTTTTCTGAATGGCTTTGTACTCAAGTAACGCCTTTAATGGCACTCGTCGGTGCGTTCCAACTTTACGGTGTGGGATGGTGTTTTTCTCGAGTAACCCAACCAAATACGGACGCGAGACATTAAGAATATCAGCTGCTTCTTGGGTGCTAATTTCGGGTTGAATCGGGGTAATTGCGACGGCATTGCCATTGGCAAGCTCACTTAAAATTCGTTCGAGCAACCCCACGGCAACAGAAGGTAAACGCATGGTTTGATGCTGGATTTGTAACTCAAGGTCATTGATTGGTTCAACTTCTTGGCTTGCAGTATTTTCTTGGTATTGGTGCAACATATTTAGAGATGCTCTGGCAAGCTCAGAATCTTGGGTGCTTGGTAATCGAAGTATCGGTGCAATCATGCTTAAATCATAGCATAAACAAAACATTCAAAACTAAATGAAATAAACGATACAGATAACTCCGAATTTGTGGCTTTGGTTTACTCTCTAAGTTCTCGAGTAAATTCAATCGCGTCCTGCTCTACTGGAAGAATTCCAATGAATTGTGTGTAATCAATATCATTCTCTTGGTTTGCTTTTTTTTTAGTGTTACCTTCATCCAGCAACTGAGCTAAATCCTCAATCTTTCCACCGACTTGCTCGAGGAAGTGACAAAATTCCTCTTCGCTGATCGAAGACAGCAAATCATTTTTATCAAGGATCATCTCGGTGTATAACTTTGGTTCTCGAGTAAAGGTTTTATTAAAGCTCGAGAATGCAATCACGTCTTCATTTAAGTCAGCCCTTTGACGCACTGCCACAAGACGTTTTCCGTAACGGTAAAAAAGAGTATTCGGTGGCAACATTTTCATCCTTGTGGTTCTTGAATGTCATTGTATAGCAGAAATTAGTTCTATACCCTCGATAAATAATTTTGATTACTTGCGATGTTTTCGCCCAAAATGCTTAACCTGCGTATGTACCCATGTGACGAAGATTATCGTGGTGATTATTATGCGGATCACCACCACGATTTTAACGCTGTACCGCCTTATTTTACCTACTCAAGAACAAAAGCTTACTCGGCTCGAGTAAAAATAAGTATAGTTTGAATTGTCAAGATGTCGTGGACATGAAGGTCGGTACTTGAGCTTGAGTCCAGCATTCCTCGAACTCAGCAGGTGATTTGTAGCCAATGGTGGAGTGC
>JAYWHB010000714.1:0-6187 GCA_043777915.1 Deinococcales bacterium | reverse complement strand
TTGTAGTTTCGCAAAGTTTAGGGGAGCGTGAACTTTTTAGTTTTGTCGAAAAAATCCTTCAAGAAGAATATGTCAATCCACGTGATTTAGATGTACCCAAAATAATTGCAACATACAAAAATAAATTAAATGAAATTTGTAAAGTAGCCAAGGATTGTACTTCCACTAATACCAAGACAATTGTTTTGGAGATGTTAAATACATTTCAAGATGCTCATTTAGCTTTTGTGGATGACTCAAGTGCCGATACTCGAGTTGGTTTAAGTAATCCCTCTGGTCGCTTTGGGTTCTTTGGAAAGTTTAATGACAAAAAATATGTTGTCACTTTTGTCTACCCTGAAAGTCCAGCCGAAAAATCAGGTATAGCTGTTGGAGATGAGGTTATTGCAATAAATGGGAAAGTCGTTAAAGTCAACGAAATTGAAAAAACACTGAGAAGTAAAGAAACGAGTTTCAGCGAAACAAAAATTAGGTTTCGTTCTCGAGGAGTGCTTAAAGAGGTAAAATTACGCGGTTCAGATTCCAGACCATACTTAGCAGTAAGCTCGCAAATTAGTGCAAGTGTTAGTTACATTCGCATCCCAGAAGCAGATATTTATCAGGAACAAGAATTTCATAATCAGATTTTTAAGGCAAATCAAGCTAATGTTAAAAACTTGGTTTTGGACTTGCGTGATAATGGTGGAGGCTCGAGTGTTGCCAGTATGAAAATGGCAGCCGCTTTTTTTGCCAAACCTGGTCGAATCATGGTGCAAAAAGATGGTGTGCGTTGGGTCTTGGAATTCAATGGGCGTGGTGTTTCTTGGCGAAACGCGGCAGATTCTTCTGTGAATGGTTCTTTTGTAGGTGAGGTCGAGCGTGTTGCGTCTTTTGCCGGTAGAGTTGCTATTTTAGTTTCCGAAACAACCTACAGTGCTGGTGAGCATTTTGTACATTTGCTTCAAACGTCGGGCAAAGCGCGAGTTTTTGGAATACCTTCAGCAGGAGCATTGGATTCTAGCGCTATATACAAAGCATATCCTGAAGGTGGATATTTGTATTATGGCATTAACCGCTATCAAGACTTAAATGGTGTTTGGCTTCCGCCTCGAGTGACCCCAGATGAGCTTGTGCCACTGGATTTAGATTTACTAACCCAAGGGCGGGACACGCAACTCGAGGCTGCTTTGAAGTATTTATCGCAGTAAATTCAATTTACATAAAGCAGCTCGAGTTTTCTTGAGAATTTACCAAGCATTAAATCCAAAACTCTAGCATTTGACACTCCCATGACGTAAACTTGCTACTCAATGCAATTGGCTGCGGTTACAGATTCGATTCTCGATGCCTCACGGGTGGCGAGTGCTTTTGCACGGGCTGGGCATGAGACTACGCTGCTCCTGTACGAACACAGCCAAAAAACTGTCGGTGGCAGTGCCTTGGTTTTAGATGCAGATTTGCGTGGGCTTTCTAAGCTCGACTCGAAAACTCGCTTGCAGAACTTGGGGCGAAATTTGCGTCAGAGTCAAATTGCATTTTTTCGTTTTGACTCGAGCCTACGCCGCCCGTGGGACGACCTCTTCGCCACACTCGAAGCCAGTGGGCGCAATAAGGTGATTTTAGCTGCTTTTAGTCCGCTCGAGGGTTTTGAAGTACGGCATGGCACAGTCTTTTGGCATGGTTCGCCGCTTCACCGCAGCAGTTTAGCCAGAGATAGACTGAATCCAGTCTATGACGCAAGTATCCCAGATTTACTCGAGCGCGAAGGGCTTGGAGCAGTGGCGTTGGTGCGCGATATAAACCCGCAGACCATCCAAGCCGCCCTCGAGAAAGCCCGTTTTGTGATTGTGGACGGCGGCAACCGAGGCGATATTGAAAACTTGGTCGCCAGTGTTTTAGACCCCCAAAGCGTTCTATGGGCGGGCAGTGCCAATCTTGCTCGGGCAATTGGCGCGGCTTTTGCAGTTGGTGAAGCCCCAGACTTTGAGCGTACCGATTTGCTTGCCCCAACCCTGCTTGCCCTTGGTGGTAACTCGCAAAAAATAGAACAACTCAAAACCCTAAGAGCCGCAGGATTAAGCACCGTTGCCCTCGAGCCGAACGAGCAAGGTATTGCCAGAGCCGTGACCCAAGCCAGAACTGCTTTAGAAAAAACAGGCTGTGCCTTGTACCTCGAATTGCCGCCAAGTGCGTTTGGAATTCCAGCCGCCCAAGTGCAACACAGTTCGCTCGAGGCATTGTCGGAAGTGATTGCCCACTTATCGCAAAACAACTGCTTTGAAAATTTACTGCTCTGCGGCACACCGCTTGCCACCAGCAGTTTAAGGCGCTTAAATGCCCAAGGGATTCACATTGACCCATTTACCGACAGCACCCATTTAATTGCCCCAAATCCACACCGAATTCAGGTCAGAGCCTCGAGTGACACGCCACAAACCCTACTTGGGGCGTACCAGTGTTTGGCGGGTTAATTTAAGAATGTTAGAATAGGGTCATGGGTATTTCCTCGGTTCGCACAGACTTTTCGCCTCGTGGTAACGATGTCCTCGATGTTCTCGAGGGGGAATACGCCCTGATTTCCTTGTTGCCAAATACCGAAATTAGGCTACCTGCCACTGGCGCTCTGCGGGTTTTAATCGAAGACCCGTTTGAAACGACCCTGATTCTCGAGGTTGGGACGTGGCAAAAAATAGCCCATCTGTACCCAGAAGCCAGAGCCAACGGGCATTACCGAGCAATTCGTTTGTCCCAAGATTTTCCACTCGAGACGGTTGGTGTAATGGCAAAACTGACCACTGCACTGGCACAAGCAGGGGTCAGTATTATGGCGTACAGTACCTTCAAAACCGATGTGGTGTTGGTGCGCGAATGGGAGTTATCTAAGGCACTCGGCGCACTCTGGGACTTACGGTTTTAGCATCCTCGAGAACTCTATCCAGCCCATCAAAAGCTAGTCGCTAACAACTAGAAGCTAGTCGCTTACTTGATACTGCCGTTTAAGCCACTCGGGAAGAAGCCACCGCTTGTTGTGCCACCCAAGTAAACAATTTTTAAGACTTCGGCGGTGCTGCGGCTAAAAGCAATCGAATTGGCATCGGTAGGCAGGATATTGGCTTTTCCACCAACCACCAGACCTTGGTCTTTGCCGCCACCAACACTGCCACGCAAATCCGAGATTTTTTGGACAATCGTTTCAACAGTCACGTTGTATGGGGTCATGGTGTCTTTTTGTTGGTACAAAAGCGTGCGGATTTCGCCAGCATGGTATGCCTCAACCCCAAGAATTCCGGCGGCTGCCTCGAGAAAGTCCTTGTTGGTGAGTAAACGGGCTGCGCCTTTGTAAGCGGTCACACCAACATCTTCAAAAATAAATGCACCATGCAAAAAGAATAACTCGTTGGCGTAAGGGTCAAAGGCTGGGGTTAAGGTCGCGGCAAAAGCAGCATTGGCGGCGGCAGCAAAGGCTGGACCGATGTCTATTTGCGGACGCGCCACCGCTTTAGAACCAAGGGCTGCCCGTAAAAACTTGACGTGAGCTTCTTCGTCCAGCGCAATTTCTTCGGCGTATGCCTGAATCGCAGGGGTGGCAAAAGTAACTTTGCGTCCACCAATTGGCGCAGGACCGCCGCCACTGTCAGCAGCACTGAGCGAGCGTCCAAAGGCAGCTTGTAAGTAAAATTCGGCTTCTAAATACTCGAGATTCAGGGCGAAGTTAAGAACATCTACATCAATGTCTGGCATTTGTGCAATTGCTGTTGGTACACAGGCGGCAAGGGTAGCACCTACGCCCATCATTCCGAGGCTTCCGAGGGCTTGACGACGACTGAGGTTACGTGTATTGGTTGACATAAAATTCCTCCACCAAGGCTTGTTGCAACAACCCTTGGTCTTAAAGCGCTTCAATTTGGATGTACGCAAAGCCATCAAACTTTGGATGTGGCGGCGTTGGGGCTGTCTTTGGGTGTAGACTTGTCTTCTTCAAGAACCTCGGGTCTAAGCCTTCATTTTGGAATGTAAGGGGTGGATTATGCGCGTCAGAAATGTGGCGGTGGTTGGTCATAACGGTGCTGGGAAAACCAGTTTGGTCGAAGCGATGCTTTTTAGAAGTGGTCTTAAAGACCGCCTTGGACGGGTCGAGGACGGCACAACCGCCTCAGATCACCTCGAAGCCGAAAAGCGCCGAGGTATGAGCATTGCCACCAGTGTCTTAAATGTGACATGGCAAGACACCCAAATCAACTTGTTAGACACACCCGGCTATGCCGATTTCGTCGGAGAGATACGCGGGGCATTGCGGGCTGCCGATTCTGCCCTGGTGGTGGTCAATGCCACGGCTGGCGTAGCGGTGGGTACAGAACGCACTTGGAACACCGCCGAGGAATTTGGCTTACCTCGAGTCGTGGCAATTACCAAGCTAGACCGTGAACATGCCAGTTTTTTTGGGGCGCTTGCCAGTGTCCAAGATACCTTATCGCCTCATGCAGTAGCAGTTTTTATCCCGATAGGCACAGAAAGTAATTTTAGGGGCGTAATAGATTTACTGACCGATAAAGCCTACACCTACACTGGCGGTAAACTTGAGGTCTCGAGTGTCCCAGAAGCCCTAGCAGAATCGGCTCGGGCGCAACGCACCAAGTTGCTCGAGGCAATTGTTGAAACCAATGAAGATTTGCTCGAGTTGTACCTAGCCGACGAACCCATTCCAGATGATACTTTGCAACAAGCCTTTTTAGATGCGGTGCATCGGGCAGAGATTTTTCCAGTTATTCCTGTTTCTGGTACTGGTTTAATCGCCATCGAACCTTTGCTTGAGTTAATGCGTGGTTGCCTACGCGCCCCCGAGGAACGCCGCCCCGACATCGGAACTGACGGCGAAGAACGTGAATGCAGCCCCAGCGCTCCGCTCTCGGCTCGAGTTTGGCGGGTGGCAATAGACCCGTTTGTTGGTAAAGTGGCGTACTTACGAATCTGGAGCGGCACGCTTCACGCGGGTCAAACCGTCCATAATTCGCACACCGATAAGGATTTTCGTCCAGCCCATTTATATATTCTGGTTGGTAAAGACCTCAAGGAAGTGCCGATTCTCGAGGCTGGAATGATTGGCGCAATCACCAAAATCCCAGATTTGCACACCGGCGACACGATTTGCGACCCCGAAAATCCAATAGATTTTGGAGCGCTTGAACTGCCAGAACCGATGACCAGTATTGCGATTCATGCCGCCACACGAAGCGACGAGGACAAACTCGGCACAGCGATAGGCAAACTACTCGAGGAAGACCCGACCCTCCATTTGGTACGCAACACCGAAACCTTAGAATCCTTACTCGAGGGCATGGGTCACACGCATTTAGAAGTAGCAGTCGAAAAACTTGGGATTATGGGTGTGAGCGTCAAAGCCACCACCCCAAAAATTGCCTACCGAGAAACTGTTCGCGGTGTGGGGAGCGCCCAAGGTAAATTCAAAAAACAAAGCGGAGGACATGGGCAATACGGTGATTGTTGGCTGCGTCTCGAGCCAAGTTTAGAAGACTTTGAATTTAAGTCCGAAGTGGTTGGCGGCACAATCCCGACCAAGTACATTCCCAGTGTCGAAAAAGGAGTCGAAGAAGCTAGGCATCACGGGGTCTTATCTGGTTTTTTGGTGCAGAATATCAAAGCCGTAGTTTACGAAGGCAGTTACCACGATGTAGATTCTTCAGATATTGCCTTTAAGCAAGCTGGAATTATTGCCTTCAAAGCTGCCATGGAAAAAGCCAAACCCAGCCTTCTCGAGCCAGTCATGCTCTTAAAAGTTCGTGTTCCAGAGCGCTACACGGGCGAAATTCTAGGCGACCTCAACTCGAGACGAGCCAAAGTCCAAGGCATGGATCCCGACGGGGCAGTGACCGTCATCAGCGCCCTTGTGCCGTTAGTTGAAGTCCAGAATTACAGCCCAGACCTGCACAGCCTAACTGGAGGACGCGGCGCGTACAGCCTGAAATTTGACCATTACGCCGATGTACCAGCCTTAAGTGCCGAAAAAATCATTGCCGCCCGAAAACTCGAGATAGCTTAAAGGCGAAAGGCAAAGGGCAAAAGGCGAAGGGTTTTACTTTTGCCCTTTGCCTTTCGCCCTTCGCCTTCTTTAGGGCAAACGCACTAATAAGTAATTCATGAGCCAAGCCCCAATAATTGCTTAATATACTCATCGTCAAAAGCAGCTTTT
>JAYWHB010000713.1:0-2240 GCA_043777915.1 Deinococcales bacterium | reverse complement strand
GCCTGCATTTGCAGGAAGAGTAGAGGGCTTTAGCCTAAAAGCGACTTTGTGTCGCAATATCGAAGCTACCGGCTTCAGCCGGTAGTATTTAGGTCACTATTCTTGTTGACTCGCTCAGGGCTAAGGTACAGTAAATTGACATCGCCTTTTTCTGCTTGCTCGAGAATACTGCGTTGCTCTGCGCCTGGAATCCCAGAATAAATGGCGGCGACTGGCGCCCCTCGAGATTGTAAGCCTTGAACTTGGTCTTTCATCAGGGCAATTAGGGGTGATATGACAATGGTTAGTCCACCCTCGAGAATGGCTGGGGCTTGAAAAGTCAGGCTCTTGCCGTAACCAGTCGGCAACAGTACAAGCGCATCTTGGTTATTGATGGCTGCGTCTATGGCTTCACGCTGCTTAGCCTTTATCTCTTGTCCTTCGTTCCAATATAAGCGCATGAGTTCAGCCAGTGCAGCTTCTAGGGTAATGGTTTTACTCTCCCATTGTGCGCGTAACTCGAGTAAATCTTTGGTGGTTTTATCCATCAAAGTATCTTCAAAACCACTTAAATCTATGCCAAGTATTTCTTTTAATTTTTCGTAAAACCCTATTCGATTCTTGGGTTTATGCACTTGGTCGCCGTCAATAAATTTTCGTGGTAAAGCCGATAAAACGTCAAAATAGTAAGTAGAAGTTAGTAATCGTTTATCCCAAAGAACAAATGCACCATTGCCAGACAAAGCGCGGTCATCGCGGATTAAACGCCCAAAGGCTTGGGTGAAAGTCAGTAAGGCTTTGCCAAGGTAATACTCCCAAGCAGCATCGCGTCCATGTGCTTTTTCGATTCTGGCTTGACGTTTCTCGAGCAGAGGCGTGGGTGTAGGAAATGGAATTCGCTCAAGTGCCACAAGGTTGAGGTCGTAAAAGTCCACACCTTCCATGAAGGCTCGAGTCCCAAGTGCTACGGCTTTTTGGCTGCGTTTGTTAATGTCGCTCAAAGCCTGAGAAACCGCTTCGCGTTCGCGGCGGGTCAGTGGTGCATGGAGCCTGCCGACGATTTGGGATTCTTGTTCCAGCACTTTCTTGGTTTTCTCGAGTCGAGTGCGGGCAGTAAATAAGTTTAGGCTACGGTCAATCTGTGGCAGCAAATTCTTTAACTCTTCTTGGTGCAATTTTTGGAATCGTTCCATGCTCGACATTCGTGCTTCGGGCAAATGCGAGGGCAGCAGAATATGAGCGCGGTCATAGGGCAATGTTTCCTCGAGTCTGCGTTTTTGAATCTCACCAAGGTACAAGACACTGGTAAAATACTCAAATTCGTCATTTTCGCCAGGTAACAAAGTAGCACTGGTCAGGGTGACACTTTTAGCCCGTTCCCAGAGCGGCTTGAGGAACTGCTCGAGGTCAATGGGTTGCGCGACGTGTTCCCAACTATTCTTGGCATCAAGGGTTGTGAGGTATAACCAATCATCGTCAGGTTCAATTTCTGCATCCGAGGTTGGTTGGTTTTGATGGCTTTTGGTGGCTTCAATGCGCTCTTGAAGCATTTCGTTGTGTTGCTTAAAAAAGTCCAAAGTCGGCTCGAGTTTGAAGCGTATTTGAGGGGCTTGGCGTACAAATTCCCAAAGCGCTGTTTGGAGAACTTGCATGGCTTCGCGCCAAAATCGTTCAAAGCGAATCAAACGCATCCATTCTGGGGTTTTGATGCTTTTTAGGGTGTAGGTCAACCCGTATTCGATTTCACCTTTGCCGAATTGCTTTACAAATTGAATCATTTCGCGGTTGTATTCACCAAACCGTTCTAAGGCTTCGGGTATCAGTCTTTGGCGCACATGGGTCGCAAGCTCGAGAACCGTGGTTGCATTCTTACCCAATTGCTCAATTAACTTTTCGCTGTTTAGCAAAATACTGCCGTCCGTCAAGCGATTACTCGCCAATACCCCTTTACGGGTTCGTGCATCAAATAATTTTCGCAGATGAAAAACCACATCCTCGGATTTGGAGATTCTGGTGAAGCTATTGGTGGCGACATCCTCGAGATTGTGGGCTTCGTCTATCACTAAATGAAACGCTTTTTCTTGTACGCTCTCAGTGTTGGACTCGTCTCGAGTTTGGGCTAAACGACTGAGCAAATAGGCTTGATTGGTAATCCACAAACTGCTGGTGTTGCGCTGTTTTTGATCGGTTTGATAAGCACAGAGCTTGTAAAATGGGCATTTTTCACGGCAACGACTCGAGACGGTCTGAACGTTAAATTT
>JAYWHB010000712.1:0-6205 GCA_043777915.1 Deinococcales bacterium | reverse complement strand
GGGTTGATAAAAGCATTGGCTTTGCGATATGCCTCGAGTAAGCGCATGACATTGCGTAATTCAATACTCTCTAAGTTTTTTCTTAGGGTGCTTTCCAGCACTTGACGATCTAAACTATTGGGATTTAATTCAAGTATATCTAGGGCTTCGCGCAATGTCACGATTTTCACCTCAAAAAAAGAATGCCACCTATTGGCTTGTGGTTTTATTCTACTCGAGAATCGTTTCCAAGTGGTACAGTTTTCCATGATTTTAGTTTTGAATGGCGCAAATCTCAATCGGCTTGGCACAAGGCAACCCGAAATATACGGCGCAGAGACCCTTACTGAACTTGAAACACGGATTAAAACATGGGGTGCTGAACTTAGTTTTACGGTGGTTTGCCAGCAGAGTAATTTTGAAGGAGTGCTGCTCGAGTGGCTACAAACGGCGGCTGAACTCGGGTACAAAGCCATTATTCTAAATCCAGGGGCATGGACACATTACAGTTATGCACTGCGCGATGCCATTGCAGGGCAATCACTGCCTGTCCTTGAAGTTCATTTAAGTAATGTTCATGCCAGAGAAGAATTTAGGCACACCAGTGTGATTGCCCCAGTTTGTACAGGCAGCATTATTGGCTTGGGCGCACAAGGCTACAAATTAGCCCTCGAGTTCTTAAAAACCAAACTCGAGCCAGAAAAACCTGAATACGCTGACCCACCGAACCGAATCGCCCCGCGTATGGCGTAAGACCGAATCGCGCCGCGCATTTAAGACCGAATCGCGCCGCGCATCTTAAGCTGGTAGGCTGTGACTATGGCTATTCAAACCTTAGTAGTAGATGATCAAACCTTTGACGCGGCGCTCGAGTTCTTTGCAGTGGTTGGCGACCAGTTAAAACTCAAATCAGAGATGTCTCGAGCCGCTAAAGATGATGAGGCTCTTGACCGCTATGCGTTTACAGCCTTTGTTGAGGCACTGAAAAGCGAGGAATTTTCTGAAGACCCGCTCGAGACGGTGCTTGACCTCGAGATGTTTGAGCCGTTTGAGTCCGAAGAGGCAGCGTGGGAAGCCATCAAGGATTTTTATTCGGAGCGGGCTTGTACGCTTTTACAAGTTGGACATGGCGAAGAATTTATTGTTGGTGATGAATTGCTGCACTCTTTGGGTTTGGTTTCGCAATAAATCATGGTTTTATTTCGCAATAAATCATGGTTTTTGTGACTTAAAACGCAATCATTGTTATTGCTCTTGGGTGTTGTCACGCTTTAATATGTCGCCATGATTCAACTTCAGGATATTCGATGATTCAACTCGAGGATATTCTCGCCGCCCGTCAGCGAGTGCAAGGCAGTGTCAATTTAACGCCAATGCTGCGTGATGACCAACTTTCTAAGACTTTAGCCACACCAGTCTTTCTAAAAGCCGAGTGCTTACAAAAAAGCGGTAGTTTTAAGGTGCGTGGGGCGTTTAATAAAATTTCTTGCCTAACCGAAGCCGAACGAAAAAAAGGGGTGATTGCACCATCGGCGGGCAATCATGCCCAAGGGGTGGCAATGGCGGCAGCGCTGCATGGGGTAGAAGCCACAATTGTGATGCCAACTTTTGCGCCCCTAACCAAGATTCAAGCTACCCGCAGTTACGGCGCAACTGTAATTCTCGAGGGAGCAAGTTTTGATGATGCGGCACAACATGCTCTTAACTTAGCGGCTGAGCATGGGTTTACTTTTGTTCATGCCTTTAACGACCCCCTGATTATGGCTGGGCAAGGCACACTGGGGCTAGAAATCCTCGAAGCACTGCCCAATTTGGATATTTTACTTGTGCCAATTGGTGGCGGTGGTCTTATTGCTGGGATTGCCACAGCCATAAAAGCGCTTAAACCAAGTACCCAGATTATTGGGGTACAGGCTTCGGGGTGTGCTTCGATTAAACCAAGTTTAGCGGCTGGTTCGCCGATAGCCGTCATGGCAGCCCAAACCATCGCCGACGGCATTGCCGTTAAACGCCCCGGTGAACTGACCTTACCAATTATTAAAGATTTGGTAGACGATGTTCTCGAGGTAACTGACGACGAGATTGCCAGAGCCATTGCCCACAGTGTTTCCAGTGCCAGATTGGTGGTCGAAGGGGCTGGAGCGGCTGGCTTAGCCGCACTTTTAGCGGGTAAAATCGAATTTAAGACTGGTCAAACCATCTGTGCGCTTTTGTGTGGTGGCAATATAGACCCAAACCTACTGGCGCGGGTTCTCGAGCAGGTGATGGTGCGCCAAGGGCGTTATGTGCTGTTTAAGGTGGCGGTGATTGACCGCCCGGGTGCATTGGCACAAATTACCGACCGCGTTGCCGAGGCTGGGGCAAACATCATTGATATTTTCCACCGACGAGCCTTGTGGCTTGCGCCGCTTGGTAAAGTTGGGGTGGAGTTGGTCTTAGAAGTCCGAGATGCTCAACACGGGCAGGATGTCCAAACCTATCTCGAGCAGCATGGCTATCATGTGGCACGCGAAGTCCAAGGGGATTGGCTCGAATGAGGATTTTGTTTGTCTGTTATGGCAATATCTGCCGTAGCCCAATGGCAGAAGGAATTCTACGGCGCATGGTCGCCGAACAGCATTTGGATTGGGAAATAGATTCGGCTGGTATTTCTGCCGAACACACGGGTGAGGACATGCACCCCAACACCCGCCGAATTCTCGAGCGGCACAGCGCTGGCTTTAAGCACAGCGCTCGGCAAGTTCAGCCTTCCGATGCCGATTTTGATCTGATTTTTGCGGCGACCAAGTACATTGCAAGGCAGTTAAAACAGCGCTTTCCTAAAGCCACGATCAAACCGATGCTCGAGCATATGGATGTTCCAGACCCGTGGTATGGCACTTTTGCTGATTACGAAGCGGTCTATGCACTGCTTGAACCAGCCATGCAGGAATTATTACCAGCTTGGCAAGAAGGGTAAGGGAACTTTTTTTCCTTTAAGCGCGTAGAATAGTCATCGTGTCGGACTTTGCCGCTCAAACCATGCCCCGCCCCGAATCCCATAGCCTCGAGTTTTCATTGCTCGAGGAGTTGCGTCTTGGCGATCAAGTCGCGTGGGAGGACTTAATTCGACTGCATCAAGACCGAATGCTCAATTATTTATTTCATTTGGAAGGCAATTACGAAGAGGCACTGGATTTATGTCAAGAAACGTTTTTTAGGGCTTGGAAAGGCATTGGAACATTCAGGGCTGGCGAGCCGCTTTTGCCGTGGTTATACACAATTGCTCGCAATGTGCAAATCGAAAAGCACCGCCGTAAAAGCCACGGGCAGTTCTCGCTCGAGGAAGCCTTTGAAGACCACGGCTATGAACCTGTCGCCAACACCGCTTCGGCAGTCAAAAACGCCGAAGTTGCCCAAAATGCCGAACGGGTTCGGGCGGCATTGCTCGAGTTACCCGAGGAGTACCGCAGTGCAGTGTTACTCCGATTTATGCAAGACCAATCTTACGAAGAGATTGCCCAAGTACAAAATTGTGCCATTGGCACAGCCAAAAGCCGTGTTTTTCGCGGTAAAGAAATGCTCGAAAAAGCCTTGACTGGGCGGGTGATGCTCGAATGACCCAAGACCGATTAGAATTGTTATTGATCAAACTCGAGACTCCTCAAATCCCAGAAAGTTTTGCCCGTTCTGTAGCCGAACGGATTGCGCTCTCGGCACAGATGGCGACGCTTGGCAATGCCCATCC
The DNA here is from genome assembly GCA_043777915.1 of Deinococcales bacterium. Lineage (GTDB taxonomy): Bacteria > Deinococcota > Deinococci > Deinococcales > JAAFIG01 > JAAFIG01. Next base: position 2,499 of record JAYWHB010000712.1, on the reverse strand, counting down.
GCCACCCGATTTTGCCGCCAATTTAGCCAAAAAAATTGCTTTAGAAGCCCAAGAAAATCCGTTGCTGAATTACCAAGCCGTAGAAGCACCACCCGAATTTGCCAAAATAATCTCGAGTAAAATTGCTTTTGCTGCTAACCCGTTGGTGGCGCTCGAGCCAGTCAAAGCCCCACCCGAATTTGCTCTTCAGATCGCCAGTCGAATCTCGAGTCAAGTCAATCCTTTGGCAGTATTGCCCTCGGTTCAAGCCCCGCCTTTTTTTGCGGCTCGAGTTGCCAAAAACATTGCTAAAGAAGCCGCTATCAACGCCGAGCATGACCGTACTCCATTGTACTTTTTGGGAACATTATTGGCGGGGGTTGCCTTAGCTTTCGGGGCGCTCACTTGGACGGATGCTCAAGCGGCTGGGGTGGCATTATTCGAGGTGTTGCGTTCCTTACCAGAATCTTTGGTGTTGCCTGTGGCACTGGTGGCGCTTTTTGCAGTCGTGGCAACCTTGGCGCAGCGCGTGGTGCGTTTTCCTGCGGCAATGGCAGCTTTTGGAGTGGCGGCGGCTTTTGTTGTGCCACAACTTTCGGGTTGGTTCGGCAATACCCGCATTGATGGTGCGGTACAACTTGCCAGTGTGGTGCGTTTTGCTGGTGACATTACCGTGGCTTCCGAAGTGCGCGGCGATGTGATTGCAATAGCTGGCAGTGTTCGTCTCGAGCGCGGCGCAAGGGTTTCGGGGCGGGTATTGACCTTTTTAGGCGATGTTAATTTACCCGAAGGTACAAGTGTTCAAGCTGCCAGTGCGGTGCTGGGGCAGTTAAGTTCTGGTTCTCAAAACATCAATCAAAAAAGTTTTGCCTTACCCGGTTTAAGTGCTGCCAGTGCTTTCCGTCCGCTTCGTAACCTGATTACGGCGGGCAGTTGGCAATGGTGGTACTTTGGCTTACTGAGTGTGTTAGCGGCTGGACTGGTGTTGCTGCCTCGAGTCCAACAAAGTCTGCAACCCGCTTTTTATAAAGACGCTGGGCGTTCGCTTGGATTGGGTTTACTGCTGCTTTTTTTAACTGTACCAGTCGTGGCATTGGGTGGTCTGAGTGTCCTTGGCACACCATTTGCTTTGGTGTTAGGAATTTTTACGGTTATTGCATTCTCGAGCGGAGCAGCCATTGCGATTGTCATGCTGGGGCAAAAAATAATTCCTAACAATGCGCTGTTGTTACTGCCGGGCTTAGGGCTATTTGCGCTTGCCATGCTGATTCCCGCCCTTGCCGTCACTTTATGGTTATTGGCTGGCGCTTGGGGGGCTGGAGCGCTTTTAATGGCGTTGCGCCAAGGAGCGTTTATCCGAGCCGTTACTGCCGAATAAGTAACGTGGGTCATAACAACCTGTCATAAAATCTGGCAAACTAAAACCATGAAAAAATTTCTTATGGTGCTGATGTTTTTAGGTCTCGCCTTAGCGCATCAGCCTTTTTTTAATTCAGGTTCGCCGACTCGAGAAACCGCCTTTGTGATTGCCAATCCTGAAGTCTCCAAGGTGATTACCGCCGAGTCACGCACAGGCAGCCGCAACTGGTACGCCTTTGAAGTTAAGCAGAATTTTAGCTTGGATGTGGCGCTTTTTGTCGGTGCAAATTGTCCAAAAGCCTTCCAACCACGCTTATACTTGATTGGACGAAACCTCAAAGACGCTTTGCCATTTGCTATCCCAGAAAATATGGGCGGACTGGCAGTCGCAAACACGTGGTCAGATTACAGTGGTCATGGTGTGGTCGCAAGAAAATCCCCAACTTTAGAAAAACGCTTAGATGCTGGTCAGTATTATTTGGTGGTTGACCACGGACAATCCAAAGGTTGGTATTTTTTATCACTTGGTGGGTCGGAAATTTCTGGTGGAACAAGCGAAGGGCGCAGTGCCTTAAGTCGGTTTAATCGTTGTGGGTGAGAGGCGAAAGGCGAAAGGCGAAAGGCAAAGGGCAAAAGGCGAAAGGCGAAAGGCGAAAGAAAATGTGCTACACAGCTTTCTCGAGGAATAGGCTTTAAGACACCGATGGCTAATCGCTAACAGCTAGTAGCTGCTTTTTGACCTCAGCCAAACTGTTTTTTAAGGAGGCTTCATCTACTGGTTTTAAGGCAACCTCTAAACGTTCAATGTCTGGGGCAGCAAAACTGCGAAGCTCGGCGGTGCTGTTGGGGTGCATGACCGCAATCCGCACCCATTGCCGCGCCAGTAGCACATTGGTTTGGGTTCGGGCAGCCGCAACCAGTAACTCGAGCAGTAAATTTGCCGAATTGATTTGGGTGGCTATCTCGAGGGCTTCTAATAAATTGATTTTGGCAGCACTTGTGTTTCCTTGGGCAGTTTGGGCATGGCTTAAATTCAGTAAGGCATTAGCAATTGCCCATTTCGAGCCTTGTTGCCGAAAAAGTGCCAGACTTTGCTGCGATAAACGCTCCGATTGGCTGTACTGACCGTCCAATAAGGTACTCCAACTTAAACCCGTTAAG
>JAYWHB010000711.1:0-6206 GCA_043777915.1 Deinococcales bacterium | reverse complement strand
TTTTTATATGTCCCAGCCGAAGGCACACCCAGCCTGATTTGTCACCGTATCGAAGCAGGAACATGGAAGAAACTCTTAAATCAAGAAACTCATGTGCAGATTGTCTACTCGAGCCACCAAGAACTCGATGCAGCGCTTGCCAAAATCCTTGCGGGTCAGAAAAAGGTTGCAATGGAATACAGTCCACGTGGTGCAGTGCCATATGTCAGCCGAATAGATGCTGGTACACTCGAGCGGGTGCGCGAACATGGGGTAGAAATCATCTCAAGTGCCGATTTACTGCAACAATGGCTGACGTGGGATGAAGCCGACGAAATTGCTCACCAAACAGCCGTAACCAGTGTCATCCGTGCCAAAGATGCTGCCTTTGCGCTGATTGACCAACGGCTGAGAGCCAAACAAGCCATCACCGAACTCGAAGTACAAAACCTCATCATGCAGTATTTTCTCGAGGATGGCTTACAAGCCGACCACCCAGCCAATGTCAGTTTTGGTGGTCACGCTGGCGACCCGCACTACGAAATCACCCCAGAATCAAACCGCACCCTCGAGATGGGGCAGTGCGTGCTGATAGATTTATGGGCGGGGCTGCCAGACCGTCCAATGGCAGATATAACTTTTGTTGGCTTTGCTGGACAACCCACCGCCGAATATCTAAGCATCTGGCAAGCTGTGGCTGCCGCAAGAGACATTGCAATTGAAATGCTCACCACCCAAACCAAGCTCCAAGGCTGGATGGCAGACAAAGCGGCTCGAGACATTATTGAGGCGGCTGGTTATGCTGATGCCTTCACCCACCGCCTCGGACATAGCCTAGGACGCAACCATGCCCACGGCGACGGCGCGAACCTCGACAACCTCGAGACACACGACACACGCCTATTAGTGCCACGCACTGCCGTGACCATCGAACCGGGTGTATACTTAGAACACCTTGGGATTCGTACTGAAGTGAATGTTCTAATGCTTGAGCATGGCGCTCGAGTTACTACCCCAATCCAAGACGCGCCGTATGTTCTAGGAATTTAGACGCGCTTATCAATTTGTGGCTCGAGGTCTAGGGTTCGTAGTTTTGGGGCATAAAAGGCTGTGGCTGCCACCACAAGCAGCGTTACGATTCCACCCATCCAAACACTTCGGCTTGCGCCAAAGAGCTTGGCTGCCACACCACTCTCGAGCGCTCCAAGTTCGTTGCTTGCCCCAATAAAAATACCAGAAACACTAGAAATTCTGCCACGCATATGCTCAGGTGATTCTAAACGCACAATACTTTTGCGAATCACCATGCTGTACCCATCGAAGACCCCGCTCAGCATCAATATAAAAAGTGATAAGTAATAATTTGTAGAGAGTGCAAAGACAATCATGGTGCAACCAAAACCAGCCACACCCAGCATCAAATTTCGACCCGCATTTTTTTGTGGCGGATAATGCGCCGCAAATAACATCATGCTTAACGCCCCAAGCGAAGGGGCTGCGACCAAAAAACCAAAGCCGCTCGCGCCTACGTTTAGGATTTCATCAGCAAAAATCGGCAGCAATGCCATCGCCCCACCAAAAAGCACGGCAAATAAATCCAATGCCATAGAACCCAAAAGAATCTGATTTTTCGCCACAAAACGCACACCAACCGCAATGCTCTCGAGCATTCGTTCACCTTTGGGTGGAACTGGTTTGGGTTTTTTGGCAATTAAAAAAATCCCAAAAAGCGCAATACTGTACAAACCAGCGATAATAAAAAATGTGGTACTCGAGCCGTAAGCATCAAAGGCAAAACCACCCAAAGCAGGACCGGCAATACCACAACCAATCCACGAGGCGGACAACCAACTCGAAGCCACTACGGTTAAATGCGGCGGCACAACTTGGGCTTCGAGGGCTGCCAACGCTGGACTCGAGAATCCACGGGCAACTCCAATCACAAAAACAATTGTGTACATAGACCATAGGCTTGAGTTGGCAAACAGGGCAAATCCTAGACTGGCAAGTACCATAACCAAGGTTGTCATCAGCACAATCCCACGCCGCTCAAAGCGGTCGGCGACAAAACCGCCAATCAAAGCCAAACCAAGGGCAGGAATCGCTTCAATCAAACCCAATAAACCCAGTGCCAAAGGGTCTTTTGCCAATTGATAAACCTGATACCCAATCACTGCCCCAAGCGCACTCGAAGCCAGTACACTCGAGGCAACCGCAAAGAGCAAGGCTCGGATTTCGGGGATTTTTAATGGTGCATAGGGGTCTGGTGCAGTCATTGGGATATATCTTGCCACAAAACGAGGTCACTTCGTTTTCAACTCGAGCCAATCTTTGAGGCAATCAAAAAATATCAAAATAAAGAATTTTGCCGCTCTCAACGCACTCGAGTGCATAAATTTGACGAATCCCGAATAGTGGTGTACTATTATACCTATCAAACGCCTCAAGGGGCGTTTTTTTATGCCCCAATGGTTTATCGTTTCTCGAGCCTAGAAATAAAAAACCCTTTGCACAAACAAAGGGTTTAATGGTGGAGATGAGGGGATTTGAACCCCTGACCTCTTGAGTGCGATTCAAGCGCGCTCCCAACTGCGCCACATCCCCACACAGAAACGCACAATATCACAAGCACAAGCAAAGGTGTGTTAATCTTCGCGGATTGTGAGTACAGTTGTTTACGAAGCCATTTACCCGCCGCCACTGTTCTCGAGATAACGCAGCTTATTTTTTCGTTCTCTTTTTTGGAGGTACTTTATGGCAGGTCATAGCAAATGGGCGCAAATTAAACGTAAAAAAGCAGTCACCGATAAAAAACGAGCCGCGATGTTTTCAAAGCACTTAGCGGCGATTACTGCTGCCGTGCGAAGCGGTGGAAGTGGCGACGTAGCCGCCAACCTGAGCTTAAAAAATGCTTTGTCTTTAGCCAGACGCGATGGCGTTCCAGCCGATAACATCAGCAATGCGATCAAAAAATCCCTTGGTGGTGGCGAAGCAAGTAACCTTGATGAAGTAATTTACGAAGGCTATGCCGTGGCTGGTGTGGCGGTACTGGTGTACGGCTTAACCAATAATCGTAACCGCACGGCTGGCGAAGTGCGCCATGCTTTTACCAAACACGGTGGCAACATGAGCGGTGGTGTGGCATGGATGTTTGAGCGCAAAGGCTTGATTACTTTGGCTAAAAATGATGACGACACCCAGCTTTTAGCCATGGATTTAGGCGCGGATGACTTTGAAACTTATGATGATGAAGGCGAACCACGAATGGATGTCTACACCGCTTTTGCGGATATGATTGGTGTGGCAGAAGGGTTTCGTAAAGCTGGTCTCGAGCCAATCAGTGTAGAATTTACCAGCTTGGCAGAAAATATCGTCGAGGTCAGTGAGGAGGATGCACCAAAAGTGGCGCGGATTCTCGAGGCACTCGAAGACCTAGAAGATGTGCAGAACGTCTACAGCAACGCGAATTTGGAAAGTTTGGCTGATTTGTAGTTGTAAACAAATAATAAAAAGGTAAACAAAATAAACTATGGTAAACTTGTTCTCGGATGTTTGGCAGCCGCATTTCTCGAGAGCATTCTTAGATACCACCCACCATAAATTTGATTGTTATTGACGTGCTTCACCTTGGGCGATTTCAAATAAAAACCAAACCCGACGTTCGGTTTGGTCAAGGTAGCTTTGTAAAACATCGCTGCTGACGGTATCGTTATTTTCTTCGCAAACACTGATGGCAGTGCGTTGACAACGTGCCATATGCTGGTTATCGCTCAGTAAGCGTTTGACCATTTCAAGTGGTTTAACCAAATCATCTTCGTCGTCTTTAATTTGTTGTAATTTGGCAATTTGCGAAATTGAATGCAGTGTGGTCGCACCAAGTTTACGCACCCGTTCGGCAAGTGGGTCTACTGACTCGAGAAGTTGCTCGGCATGGGTGTCAAAAAGTTCGTGCAGTTCCTTAAAACTTGCCCCATACAAATGCCAATGGTAATTTTTGGTTTTGATATACAAAGCCAAAGCATCAGCAATTAAAGCATTCAGGCTTTGACTGATTGCTTGTACTTCTTTTGCACTTAAATCAGTTGGTGTGGCAAGCATGGTTGGGGCAAATGTTGTCATAAATCACTCCTGTTTTAACACCAAGCATTTATTTCTGCTCGAGAAACCTAACCTCGGGTCAGGGCTTAATTTACTTAATTTAGATTGAGCAACTTTTTTGTAGGTGAATCAAAGCTGAGTATTGACTGAATCTGGCTGTTTCATGGCTTTAGGTCGGCTTCAGGCAAGTGAAACCCAAATAAGGCTTGTTCAGCCGTGCTTCAACAAACCCCAAGGTATGGCAACAGCTTGATTGATGATGATGAAGGTGATGGAAAATTCTAGCCAAGAACGGCAAACTCGAGATAAAACTGACGGTACTTGGGTCTCTTTGAAATCAGGTTCGCTGCTCAGAACGCTGCTGATTGTGGCTGGTGTAATTTTAGGGATTTTGTTACTGGGGTCTTGGGCATCGGCAGCAGCAGGGTCTTTGTTGTTGCTGTTGGTGGCAAGTGTACTGGCGTTGGCACTTAATCCTTTGGTGATGTGGCTCGAGGTTCGCCGTATCCCTCGGGGTTTAAGTGCAATTATGGTTGTGTTATGGGTTGTGGGTCTCATTGTTGGAGTTTTGCTGCTTATGGCACCGCTCCTGTATGCACAAGGCACACGATTTGTGCTTGGTTTTCCAAACATGATTAAACGCTTAAATGAGTCATTACCGTGGCTTATGCAGTTCCCCGGTGTGGCTGATATTGTCTCGGGGAAAACCAGTCTCGGTTCTTTGCTTGGCTCGAGTAGCAGCGCCTTCGTGTTTGGTGTTTCTAACGCTGCAACCAGTCTGATTGGTGTGATCACTTCAGTGTTTTTAATGCTGACCATGACTATTTTTTTATTGTTCAATCCACAACCTATGGTTCGGGGTTTACTCAGTGGAATTCCGGGTTCGATGCGGGTAACTTTTGAACGCTTATTATCGAGGTTAGGTCGTCAACTCAGCCTTTGGTTGGTGGCTGCCTTAACAATTTCGATTCTACTAGGGGTTTTGGTGACTGTGGGCTTAGCGATTGTGGGCTTTCAGGATGCTTTGTTATTTGGTGTCATTTATGCAGTCTGTAACTTAGTGCCAGTTATCGGACCATTGGTGGGGATGCTACCTGCGGTGCTATTTGCGGCGGCTAACGGTCAATGGACAACCTTACTGTGGGCTATTATTATCCCAATCGCCATGCAGCAATTGGATGGTTACTTTTTTAGTCCTTATGTCTTTCGTCGTACAACTCAGTTACAACCACTTTCTATCATTGTCAGTGTTTCGGTGTTTAGTGCTTTAATGGGTTTCATAGGTTCATTTTTAGCTGTGCCAATGGTGATTATTATTAAAGCCATTTACGAAGAAATTTACTTACCGAACATAGACAACGCCAATGTTTCAGAACAAGACATTGCAGCAGTCCTGAATGTTGCACCCGAGACTGTATCTTCCAAACCAGTAGGTGATACACAATCAAACCACGAGGCTCGAGTCTGACTTTCAGGTTGTCTTCAGTTTGGAGACAGTTTCAAAGCTCAAACTAAAGACATGATTGCTGTACCTCGTTTTTTGGATACCGCTTCGCCAGATGGTTTTGATGAACCAATACGTGATGCTATTTATAGTCTCGAGCGGCTCGAGCAGTACGCTCAAGAATTGGCTTTAGAACAAGTCTTATCCAAAAATCCGCGTTTTGGACGTGGGATTTCCAAACGGCTTGCCGATAACGCTCGGGTTTTGCTGGTCTCGTATAAGGCAATGGTGACTGCTATTAAAGCGGGTCGTTCGATTACGCCTGCTGCCGAGTGGTTGGTAGACAATTATTACTTGGTAGATGAACAACTGCGCCAGATTACGCAGGATTTACCAATTGGTTTTTATCGGCGTTTACCTAAACTTGCTGATGGTCACTTAAAATTCTTGCCTCGAGTCTTTGGTTTGGCTTGGGGTTTTGTGGCGCATACCGATAGTCATTTTGAAGCCGAGACGTTAAGCCGTTTTGTTCTGGCGTTTCAACGAAAACAAACCCTCGAGATTGGTGAATTATGGGCTTTGCCAATTACTTTGCGAGTTGTTTTGGTCGAAAATCTGCGACGAATCTCTAAACGGGTTTTAGAAGCCCGTCAAGCCAGAGAAGAAGCCGATGATTTTGCCAATG
>JAYWHB010000710.1:0-2243 GCA_043777915.1 Deinococcales bacterium | reverse complement strand
CTTGCCAGTTTCGGACCAAAAGCCACACCACAACGCGTCCTTGTCACGATGCTAACTTTGTTCTGGGGGGTGTTCTGGCTACCATTCCAAGCTGTCATTCTCGGAGGTATGGCAGCCGACCTCGAGACCCGCTCAGGTGTTTGGCGAATCTTGCGTTCACGCGCCACTCAACCAGCAGCCCTCTATGTCGGAAAATTAATCTTTCTATTTTGCATCTCTGTACTCGGCGGACTGGCACTAATTGCACTCACCGCATTGATTGGCGGCACTATGTTCGGCTTTGACTTGCCGTGGTTGTCCTTACTGACCATGACTGCACTGATGGTTGCCATCAACTTACCCTTACTCGCCATTCACCTCTGGATAGGAACAGCTTACGGATTAGGCATGTCAGTCATGATTGCCGTTGGATTTGGCTTAATCATCGGTCAAATCTTCAAAGACCAACTCTGGGCTGTTTTACCGTGGATATGGTCAAATTTCCTGACCAACTCAATACAAAAACAACTTGAGATCACAGGCGGACCACAAAACATTACCGTACCGCTCGAAACACTATTCATCCTTGCAACAAATGTAGTACTGCTCGCCTTTATTGGCGGTTTGGTGTGGTTCGGTCGGCGCGAAGAACGCTGAACACCAAAGCACAAAACGACTTCTGAAGTTCGACTCGAGAGGCAAACTTCTATGGCTTTTTGTTGTCCTGTACTGTGAATTCTGGTCAGGCTACGCCCAAACTACTTCGCAATCCTAAGCTGCACACAGTTCGTTCAAAGGAGAAATAAATTATGCGTAAGTTATTCAGTTGTATCGCCCTGCTTGCCACCACGATTGGTTGTGGTAGCACCACATCAGAAGCCCCTGTTAGCACTCCTCAAAAAGCCCTTGGGTTGCTCGAAGTGACACTGGACTTTACGGATGAACAAAATCCAACCACCAAAACCAACTTTAAGCCGTTTAACTCGAGTGGTTTACAAACTCAGAGCTTGACTGGCACTGGTAACACCACTTCGCAAATTGCAATTCGACGCAACAACATTGGTTTTATTGACACCAATGAAACTTTTGGTACAAAAACCCGTTATGTCCGAGCTACATTTGATATTGCAAATTTTAGCACCACCAGTTTTAAGAACCTAAGTTTTGTGGCAACCAGCTTAAATACTCAACTTGGTACAATGTTTTCGAGCCTCAAAGACGGCGCAGACATGACCATTCCAGCCACCGATACTGTGCCAACAGGAGAATTAACTTATCGTGCCATTAAGCCTACGCATGGGATGCGCTCAAGTGCCATCAATGGCATCGAAGTAGAACCCAATGCTGCTGATATGCAGATATTCCCAGAACTTGAAGTCAACGCTGTGCAAACTGCCCTGAACCCCACCTATCCACTATTACAATTGCTCGAGTATGGTTTTACTGCCCGTAGCGTACCTACTTCTAGTACGTCCCGCGCAATTCCAATCACACCAACCAGTGCAAACTGCTCGAGTACCCTGACCAGCCCTCCGAACGGTTATACCTTTGTGACCAACAATGCCAGTTGCTTTAATGGGCGTGTGACTTTTGCTTTTAAAATTCCTCGTAAGCCAATTCGTAGCCAAAATCCTTTTGCCTTTAGTTTTGTGTTCGTGGTTGCTGATGACCTTAACGTAACAACTACGCAAAGTGAAGAAGAACAAAGTGTTACACCGCAAATTTCACTTGAGCAGGGATATGGTTTTACTTTAACGGGCAACGCGACCAGACTGATCAGAACCTTACCGGGCAGTGGAATTTTTGGTTATCCAAACCCTACTGGTACTGGTGTGCAACGTGAAATGCTGTGTAAGGTCGAAACCGCAACCACCACACCAACGCTGGCTCAGGACTTTTTGAGTAACCAACCCGGAGTGACCAGTGTACTGCCCATTCCAAACAGCATGTTTGTGGCTGCGAATGCTTTGGTGCAAGCCAAAACTTGCGATCCAACATTTGATGGTACAACTTCTAATTTCGTGATTAATAGTTTTGAAACTGGTCGTCGTACCTTGAGCAATGGCGATTACACGGAGGCTGCTAATGGTTTAACCTATACACCAACCACCAATTTTAGGCACGGCGAGCAAATCGAAGTGAGTCTGACCCCTTTTATAACTCGATTTCCAGATAATGCCGCCCTAAAGCCGTTAGTATATCGTTTTCGTGTTGCCAGTAGTCCAGAAACCCTGGCTGGTTTTGCCCCTAAAGTCAGTACCGGT
>JAYWHB010000709.1:0-6219 GCA_043777915.1 Deinococcales bacterium | reverse complement strand
CCAAAGTGGTATGACCAAGCTCGGTAAGGGCGAAGGGCGTGTCGACATTGTGGCTTGGCCTGGTTATATCGAACGTGGTGCAACCGATAAAGCCTATGATTGGGTGACGAGTTTTGAAAAGAAAACGGGTTGCAAAGTTAATGTTAAAGCCGCAGGGACTTCGGACGAAATGGTGACGCTGATGAACCAAGGAGTCTATGACTTGGTAACAGCCTCCGGTGATGCCAGTCTTAGAATGGTGGCAGGCAAAACCGTGCAACCCGTCAATATTAAACTAATTCCAAGTTATGGCAAAGTAGACCAACGTCTTCGTAACGCTCCTTGGCATGTGGTGGACGGCAAGAATTATGGCACACCATACCAATGGGGACCGAACGTCTTGATGTACGACACCACGGTATTTGCTGTTCCCCCAGCTTCATGGAAAGTCACTTTTGAAGAAATGACCCTGCCAGATGGCAAGAGCAACAAAGGACGGGTTCAGGCTTACGACGGACCGATTTACATTGCCGATGCTGCCCTCTACTTAATGAAAAATGACCTTAGCCTTGGCATCAAAGACCCGTATGAGCTAAACGAAGCCCAATACGCTAAAGTTCTCGAGTTGCTGCGTGGTCAGCGTCCGTTAATTCAACGCTACTGGCACGATGTCAATGTCCAAATCCAAGACTTCACCAAAGAAGGCGTGGTCGCCAGTGGTGCTTGGCCATTCCAAGTCAACACCATGAAAGCCAACAAACAAAATATCGCCAGCACCATCCCGCAAGAAGGCGCAACAGGTTGGGCAGACACCACCATGCTTGGCGCAAAATCTAAGCACCCGAACTGTGCTTATATGTGGATGGAACACAGCCTTAACCCAGTTGTACAAGGCGATATTTCAGCATGGTTTGGCAGTGTCCCAGCCGTCCCAGCCGCTTGCACCTCGAGTAAATTACTCGGTAAAGATGGTTGCAAAACCAATGGCTTTAACGACTTTAACAAAATTAAATTCTGGAAAACCCCAACCACGACCTGTAAGAGCCAAGGCACATGTGTGCCGTATAACCGTTGGGTCTCGGATTACGTGGCAATCATGGGCGGAAAGTAAAAGAGCTTTGAGGCAAAAGCAGCTATGAGCTATGAGGTTTTTTAGCCCATAGCTCGAGAAAGCCAAATTATGACCCAGCATTTAACATCCAATGCCGTACTTCTCGAGGCAGTCAGTTGTACTTTTGGCACGACAGCTAAAACAGTCAAAGCCGTAGATAACGTCAGTCTCGAGATTAAGGAAGGCGAGTTCTTTAGTTTGCTCGGTCCAAGCGGCAGTGGCAAAACCACTTGTTTACGCTTAATTGGTGGCTTTGAACGTCCCTCGAGTGGCAGTATTCGCTTGTTCGGTACGGATGCCAGTCGTTTACCGCCATTTTTGCGTGAACTGAACACCGTTTTTCAAGATTATGCTTTGTTTCCACACATGACAGTCGCTGAAAATGTGGCGTATGCCTTGATGGTGCGTGGTGTGGCTAAGATTGAGCGCACAAAACGGGCTTTAGAGATGCTCGAATCGGTCAAACTAGGCGGTTTTGGCTCGAGACGACCGGCTCAACTGAGTGGTGGTCAACGTCAGCGTGTGGCATTGGCTCGAGCTTTGGTCAATCGCCCACGGATTTTACTCTTAGACGAGCCACTTGGGGCATTGGATTTGAAGTTGCGTGAAGAAATGCAGATTGAATTAAAAGCGCTACAACGTGAGCTTGGAATCACTTTTATTTATGTGACCCATGACCAAGGCGAAGCCCTGAGCATGTCTGACCGCGTAGCCGTTTTTAACCACGGTAAAATCGAGCAGTTGGATGCGCCCAAAATTTTATACGACGCGCCCAAAACTGAATTTGTGGCGCGGTTTGTTGGTAGTGCCAATGTCTTAGATGGAGCGTTGATTGGGCAGAAAGGATTGTTTGCGCTTCGCCCTGAGAACATCCAAGTAATGCCTTTACAATCTGCTTCTAAACTGCAAGGCGAACTGATAGACATTCATTTTCTGGGCGCACAGACGCGGCTCGAGGTACAAGTGGGCAGTACCCGAATTGCAGCGCTACAAAGTGGTGAAACGCCGTTGCAACGCGGACATCAAGTCAGTCTGACATGGTTAGATAGCAGTCTGCGGCAACTCGAGGTCAGGGCATGACTGGGCTAATGCAGCGTTTCTCGAGCTTGCTGCATGGTCGTCCGTGGTTGGCGTTGTTGCTGCTTTTAATTCCACCGCTTTTATGGATGGGAATTATTTATATCGGTTCGTTACTCAACTTACTGATTTACAGCTTTTATTCGCTCGATGATTTTACTGGGCAAGTCAAATACGAACCAACTCTGTCTACCCTGCAACAACTCTTTACCTCGAGCAGCAACGTGGATATTGTACAGCGAACGGTTTTTATGAGTATCGCGGTAACGGTTGCTTGCGCTGTAATTGCCTTTCCAATTGCTTATTTTATGGCGTTTCACACCAAAGGCAATTCCAAAGCCTTCTGGATTTTACTGGTGCTGTTGCCGCTCTGGAGCAGTTACTTGGTGCGCGTCTATGCTTGGAAATTGCTGCTTGCCAAAGAAGGCATCATCAGTTGGTTTTTTGACACCCTAGGCATCCGTTTTGTCTTGGACTGGATTTTAACCCTGCCCGTTATCGGTGGCTTTAGTCTAAGCTCGAGCTACCTAGGGATGTTTCTGGTCTTTGTCTATGTCTGGTTGCCTTACATGATTTTACCGATTCAAGCCAGTTTAGAACGAGTCCCTAAATCTTTACTCCAAGCCTCGTCTGACCTTGGCGCAAAACCCAATCAAACTTTTTGGAAAATTTTACTGCCTCTGACTGTTCCCGGAATTGCGGCTGGAAGTATCTTTACATTTTCCCTAACCCTAGGCGATTACATCATTCCCGGCGTGGTTGGCGCACCCGGTTTTTTTATCGGGCAAATGGTCTACACCCAACAAGGCACAGCCGGAAATATCCCACTGGCTGCCGCTTTTAGTCTTGTACCGATTGTGATTATTGGCTTGTATTTGGCATTTGCCAAAAAACTGGGGGCTTTTGATGCGTTGTAAAGAGCAGGAGGAAGGAGGAAGGAGGAAGGCATTTACTTTATTCCGCTTTCGTTTTTTTCCTCTTTCCTCAAAGGGTTTATCGTGACTCGAGCTTCTTGGGGTTTACGAATTGCGGCTGGGCTATGCGTTTTATTTTTGCATTTTCCGCTTTTTATTATTGTCTTGTACGCCTTTACCACCGACGATAAAACCTATGCGTTCCCGCCACCGGGTTTGACCCTGCATTGGTTTGGTGTGGCGGCGGCTCGAGCCGATATTTGGGCAGCCCTTTGGCTTTCGGTGCGTACCGCACTTTTGGCAACCCTGCTGGCGGTGGTGCTTGGGACGATGGTCGCAGCCGCGATGTATCGGGCTAATTTCTGGGGCAAAGAAGGGATTACTTTACTCTTTATACTGCCGATTGCCCTACCGGGGATTGTCACAGGGATTGCGCTGCTCTCGAGTATCAGGCGGGCGAACATCGAACCGGGCTTAGTAACGATGGTGATTGGACATGCGACCTTTTGTATTGTCACGGTTTTTAATAATGTGGTGGCGCGTTTTCGGCGCATTTCGCATAGTCAACTCGAGGCGAGCAGTGACCTTGGGGCGACGGGTTGGCAGACGTTTCGTTTTATTATTTTGCCCAATATCGCTACAGCCCTACTAGCAGGTGGTTTGTTGTCTTTTGCCTTGTCGTTTGATGAGGTGATTGTCACAACCTTCACTTCAGGCACAGAGCAGACCTTACCAATATGGTTTTTGAATGAGTTATTTCGCCCAAGGGATCGCCCGATTACCAATGTTGTGGCAATTTTTGTGATTGCCGTGACGATGATTCCAATTTTATTGGTGCAGCGCTTAACCCAAGCAGGAGAAGATTTACACGGTGGTGGCAAAACAAGCTAAATGGCTTAGTGTATATTCATGCAATTTAATGTATAATTATTCATCTTAACCACTTCGGCTAAGGAAATCATCAAAGCAGGGTTATGCAGTTGCAATACTCGAGGAAGCGGCACAACACACAATCCTCCTTTATCTTTCCTCCCTAAACCCTTTAGAGGTACTTATGACAGCAATCCTAGAAAAACCAGTCTCTAACAACACCGTCCTGCTCGAGTTACGCGCTGCCCATGTGCCGCGTGGTGTATCTGCCCTGACCCCGATTTTTGCGGCTCGAGCCTCGGGCGCAAGCCTTTGGGATGTAGATGGTAAGCACTTTATAGACTTTGCAGGTGGTATTGGTGTGCTGAACACGGGGCATACCCACCCAAAAGTAGTCGCGGCTATAAATAAGCAACTCGAGGCGTTTACCCACACCTGTTTTCAAGTGGTGGCGTATGAGAGTTACATCCGCCTCGCCGAAAAACTCAATAATCTTGTACCAGTCGCAAACGGTCACAGCAACAAATCATTTTTTGTGTCTACGGGCGCAGAAGCCACCGAAAATGCAATAAAAATCGCACGGGCGTTTACCAACCGCCCTGCAATTATTAGTTTTGACAATTCTTTTCACGGACGCACCTTAATGGGCATGAGCTTAACGGGTAAGCAAAAACCATACAAACAAAATTTCGGACCCTTTGCCCCAGAAGTCTACAAAGCCCCGTTCCCCATTCCTTACCACGGCATTAGTACCAAGGATGCCCTCAATGGTCTCGAGTTGGTATTCAACACCCAAGTAGACCCTTCGCAAGTCGCGGCAATTATTATTGAACCAGTCCAAGGCGAAGGTGGTTTTAACCCCGCCCCAGCCGCCTATATGCGCTCTTTACGCAACATCTGTACCAAACACGGAATTTTATTTATCAACGATGAAATCCAATCTGGCTTTGGGCGCACCGCTAAAATGTTTGCTATCGAACACAGCGGGGTCATCCCAGACATCACTTGCACTGCCAAAAGCATCGGTGGCGGGCTGCCCCTAGCCGCTATCACTGGACGCGCCGACATCATGGACGCACCACACCCCGGCGGACTGGGCGGCACATACGCGGGTAATCCTCTGGCATGTGCGGCGGCGCTGGCGGTACTCGAGATTTTTGAAGAAGAAAAAGTCCTCGAGCAAGCCCAAGCACTGGCTGCGCGTCTCGAGACCGAACTAAAAGCCTTAGAACAACAATACACAAACGTTGGCGAAGTGCGCGGACTTGGCGCAATGATGGCAATAGAACTGGTCAAAGACCGTGAAAGCAAAAAGCCCGATGCAGACAGTGCCACAAAAATCTGTGCGGCGGCGCTCGAGCAAGGCTTAATTTTAATCAAATGCGGAATGCACGGCAATACCATTCGGATTCTCGTGCCACTCAACGCCAGCCACCAAGAACTCGAGCAGGGCTTTTCCATTCTCCGCAATGCCTTTGCCCACGTTCTGACATAACTTTCGCCTTTTACCCTTCGCCTTTTGCCTTTTGCCTTTCGCCTTTCACCTCTTTTTGCCTTTATACTCTCCCCGTGCCGTACCGACTAAATTTAACTGCCCTCTCTAAATTTGAACAACTACGTTTACTCGAGCCTCAAGAACGGGCTTCTTTGGTGCTGCCTCGGCTTTTACGGCGGGATGTGCTGTCGCCAGATGATTACCCCGATGTGTTGGCGCTCGAGGTGGCGCTCGAGGAACACTGGGATGCGCTGGGCGCGAGTCTGAACCATGCCGTGGTTGCCAAAGAGAACCGTGACTTGTTGCACAGTTTAGATTTTGTACAAGTGAATGCTTTTCGGCTTAAAAATATGCCTTATCAGCGCAATTTCTTTGCTTATATTAAAGATGCCGATACCTTTGCTGCCGTGTACTTAGCCGATGCCAGTGGAATCGCGCCTTATGTGGAAATGTTTACGCTGTTTCGAGAAAATAGAGATGGCAAAATTGGCATTCTGACCTCGAGTGCCGCTTTAATCGAACTTGACCCAAGTCCAGAACTGCATTTTGTGCATCTGCCCCAAAAGCATCCCGAAGTGGTTTTTAATTTGCACCGTTCTAAGGTGATGGAATTTGGTAAAGCCAATAAACCAGCCCGTAAGCCAGAACACTTTGAGCCTGCGTTCTTAGAGGTTTGGAATGCCAATTACCGCAGTTGGATTGCTCGAGGAGTCTTAAAGGCAGTCAACCCATGACCAAAGCCGACCATCCAGTTGGTGAACCAATTGCTTTTA
>JAYWHB010000708.1:0-17657 GCA_043777915.1 Deinococcales bacterium | reverse complement strand
GGGTTAGCTCGAGATTTAATTCAGGGTCGGCAAGTTCGGGGACAGCACTGCCGTATTTCTTTTTGACCCGTTCAGCTTCATCGGCTGGGATTTTCAGGATTTGGGCGAGGTCTTGGGTCACATGTTCGCCACCAAGCGGCAAGACGGCGCTGTGCGCCAAGTTACCGCGCCGAAAGACCGCCACATCGGTTGTGCCACCGCCAATGTCAATCAGCACCGTAGTGGTGTCCTCTTCGACTGGCTCGAGGGTACTCAGACCACTGGCATAGCCTTGTAAAACCAAACCATTGACATGCACCCCAGCTTGAGAAACACAATGGCGTAGATTGGCTAAAGGACCTTGAGCGCCGGTCACAATATGCACATCCACCTCGAGCCGAACGCCGTGCATTCCCAAGGGGTTCTTAATGCCTTCTTGACCATCTACGGTGTATTCTTGAGGCAGAACATGAATCACTTCACGGTTTGGGTCTAGCGGTACTGCTCGAGCATTTTCGACAGCCCGGTCAATATCAGAACGGGCAATTTGTTGTCCGCGCCGAATCGCCGCTAAACCATGACTGGTCAGCGCACTGAGATGCCCACCCGCCACACCAACATAGACATCGCGCACTGAGGCACCCGCCACCCGTTCGGCGGCACTAATGGCTGCCCGAATACTGGCAGTGGCTCGCTCGAGATTGACCACCACACCACGTTTTAAGCCTTCGGACGGGACTGTGCCTTCGCCAATAATATCAAGGATGTTGTCAGGTCCAACCTCACCGATGACCGTGGTGATTTTGGTGCTGCCAATGTCTAAACCAACAATTAAACGACTCTCTGTGATTCTAGGGGCAGTCATTGAACGCTCACCCCCCATGAATACACGTTGACCCGTTTGGTTTTAGATGACCGAGTTTGCGATTGCCGAACCATCGCCGATTGGGATTGCATAACCATCATTCTGACACTTTCCCCATATTTCAGCAAACTGTCATGGGTTTGCGCCCAAATTTCGGCATTCTCAAAAACCACCAAGAAGCCGTTAGAATCAAATTTGACCCGAACTGCCCCCATTTCCTTCGCCGTGCGAGCCACCAACAAGGCTTGTGTAAACTGCTTTTGGCTTTCACCCTCGAGAATAAGTTTAGCTGTGCCAGTCGGCAAAATAACACCATCTTCGGCAATCACATCGCTTTTACCCAAGCGCTTCCAAACCGCCAAAGGCAGACGTTCAACAAGTTGAATCGTAACTGTCCCCGGAAAAGTCTTGACCAATTTGGCTTTCTGCACCCAAGGCTCACGTTCGAGCGCCGCCGCCCGAACCTTAGAAACCCACAACCAAGGATTCCCTCGGGCGACCCCCGCCATTTGCGCCACATCTTTAGGATTTAAGTTCTTTGTTCCAGAAACAAGCACTTTATCCACAGGGAAAAAGAACCAACTCGAGGCAAAAAGCACCGCCATAATCACAAAAAAAGCAAAAAAGGAACGCCAAACCGTTTGTCTAAATGTCATGCTGCCTCCCAAGCAGAGGCGAAAGGCAAAAGGCAAAAGGCAAAGGTAAAATCCTTTCGCCTTTCGCCTTTTGCCCTTTGCCTTCCTTCATACCTTCCCCCAAATTTCAACTTCGCGTTCTAATGGCACTTCAAGCGCCGACTCGATTTTCTCGAGAAGCGCGATTATATCCTTAGCCGTTGCTCCACCAAGATTGACTATAAAGTTACCATGTTCTAAGGAGACCATTGCTTGACCAATCTGAGAGCCTTTTAGCCCAGCTTGGTCTACCAAGCGCCCAGCGCTTAAGCCAACTGGGTTTTTCCAAGCACAACCAAAGGTTCGCCAATGCGGTTGTCCTTTACGGGCTTCATCGGCTAAGTTCATGCGTTCTTGGACAATTTCGGGACTGGTTTTCTCGAGTTTAAGTTTGACTTTGGTAACGATACCCACACCATTTTGACCTTGCGGCAGGCTCGAGTTGCGGTAGACAAAACCCAGTTCTTGTGGCTTGTAGACTTTGACGATTCCATCTGTGACCACCTCGACAGCCACCAGTGTATCCGCCATTTCGCCGAAGCGCGTACCAGCAT
Source organism: Deinococcales bacterium (assembly GCA_043777915.1). GTDB lineage: Bacteria > Deinococcota > Deinococci > Deinococcales > JAAFIG01 > JAAFIG01. The sequence goes on along the minus strand of JAYWHB010000708.1, from coordinate 15,585 downwards.
TCATTCGCACAGCCCCACCGATTTGGGCGGGAACACCCCATAAGCCTTCTAAGCCAGATAAGCCACGGCGTTGCAACTCGCGTACAAAACCCGGAATTGGCTTGGCTGCCCCGACCCAACCTGTAAAAATATGGGTTTCGGTCTCGAGTTCTGCCGCTAAATTGGCTTGACTAAATTCCCCACCAAGACGAATCACCCGTTCGGAAACACCTGTATCAGAAACAATTAAGTTACTGCCACCACCTAAAATTTTATAAGGGGCTTTGGTGGCTTCGTAAAGCGCAGATAAATCATGACAAACCCAAAGTTGGGCTTCTCCGCCAACACCAAGCGTCGTGAATTGGGCTAAACGCACCATCCGAGGCGCACCTTTGGTAGTTGGGTTTGGCATGACCGCACAGGCTTCAAGCACTGGCATGACCGCACATGTTTCAGGCATGATTCACCTGTTCATTCAGCACTTCCCGCAAGACCTTGGTGACATCACCAGCACCCATTGAAACAATTAAGTCGCCAGCTTGGGCAGTTTGTCGCACATGGGTTTTAACGGCGCTTAAATTTGGATAATAGGACACAGCTTCAAAACCATCGCGCTGCATTTTCTCGAGAATCCGCTGTGAGCTTACCCCCTGCATACTGGCTTCACCCGCGCTGTAAATATCGAGCATCAATACTTCGTTGGCATCTTGCAGCACTTGGGCATAACGCTCCCAATCCCTAGCTGTACGAATCACCCGATGCGGTTGAAAAATCACTCGGACACGCTTGCCATACGATAACGCACCGTGAATTGCCGCACCAACTTTGGTTGGGTTATGGGCGTAATCATCCACCAACAAGGCTTCTTGGAATTCGCCCAGCACTTCCCAACGCCGTCCAGCCCCACGAAACCCAGCCAGTGCCACGGCTGCGGCATTCAAATCCAAGCCCTCGAGATGCGCCACGGCTAAAGTCGCCACAGCGTTCAGCACATTATGCGCCCCCGGAACGAGTAAATGCACATCCACCAACGGCAGACCATGCAGGGTAAACGTAAAAGAAGGCTGCCCACCCTCGAGTTTAAGGCTTGTGGCACGGTAATCCCCGTGTTTAATGCCATAAGAAACACCATTCTCAAGACAACCCATTAAAATCTGCTCGAGCGGCAACCAGTCAGCGCAATACACCACTTTTTTGGCATTACGGGCAAATTCCCTGAACGCCAAATGTAAATCCTCAACACTGGCATGATAATTATTACGAACATCAGCTTCAGACAGCGCCACATGGTCATCTTCGATATTGGTGATAATTGCAATGTCTGAAGTTACTTTTGCAAAAAGTGGGTCGGACTCATCTATTTCGGCAATAAAATGCACCCCAGAACCGACCTTGGCATTGCCGCCAATGGCTGCCACTTCACCACCGACCGCCGCCGTGGGATTGACCCCACACCCCTCAAATACCGTTGCGACCATTGCACTGGTACTGGTCTTGCCATGCGTTCCCGCCACCGAAATACCCCGTTTAAGGCGCATCAAATCTGCCAATAATTCGATTCGGCGCAACACCAGCTTGCCTTGGTCTCGAGCAAACAAGACCTCGGGTTCAGTCGCGTTAATTCCCGTACTTAACACCACCACATCCACATCCGCCGTGATATGCCCCACCGAATGCCCATGTGCCACCCGAATTCCAGCCGCCTCGAGTTCTCGAGTCTTATCAAAGACATTTTTATCGCACCCAGACACCAGATGCCCAAACGACTGTAAAATCAGCGCCAAACCACTCATGCCAATTCCGCCAATGTCCATTAGGTGATAGTGCATAACGCTCCTTCGGAGCGAGGCAAAGGGCGAAAGGCGAAAGCGCGAGTAGCCCGCGAGGTGCTATCCCACGAGCAAGAAGGCGAAAGGTTAAACCCTTTGCCTTTTGCCTTTTGCCTTTCAACTTCTTTCATAATCCCTCGAGTACCGCGTCAGCTAGGCGTTTAGCTGCCCCTGCTGGTGTGTTTTTCTGCACGATTTCCCGCCAAGTGGTCTGGCGTGTCGTGTCAAAGCACGACAGCATACCGCTAACCAGCTTGCCGTCAAGACCCGAGACCTCTTGTTCTAAGTCTGACTCGAGGATACACAAACCCGCGCCCCTGAGTTCTAGGCTTTGGGCGTTTTTGACCTGATGATTTTCGGCGCTCGAGGGTAGTGGAATAAGTGCCAGTGGCACGCCGTGAAAGCCAGCATCGGCAATGGTACTCATGCCGGCTCGGGTAATGGCAAAGTCGGTGGCAGAAAACGCCGCGCTGCCATCCACAAATTCGGCACAGTGATACCACGGCAAGTGTTTAACCTTTGGCATGACTTCCTCGAGTCTGCCACGCCCCGTTTGATGCAGCACTTGGGCGTTTTTACCAGTTAAAACACGCTCGAGAAGCGGCGGTAAGAGCGCGTTCAAACGCATACTGCCTTGCGAGCCACCCATGACCAGCACTGTAAATTTATCTGGCTCGAGACCAAAAGCAGCCCGAGCCTCGAGGCGCGGCACGCTTGTTTCACGGACTGGCATTCCCACCACAATGGTCTTGGCATTCTTTAAGTGTGCTTGTGTGGCGGCATCCGCTAAAGCAATAATTCTGGCTCGAGATGCAAAAAAACGAGTCACTAAGCCCGGAAAAGCATTGGCTTCGTGCATCGCTAAAGGTGTACCCGATAAAAACGCCCCTGCCATGCCTTGCAGACTGGCAAAACCACCAAAACCAACCACTAGATTTGGCTTAAAGCGCCTCACCACCGTAAACGCATCAAAGACACCAAGCAGGGCATTAAACAGTGCTATAGGATTTGGATTTGAACGATCCAATTTACCTGAACGGACTCCAAAAAAAGTCAGATTCTCCTCGGTTGCCAGACGTTCTTCCATGCCGCCAGAAGCCCCAATCAAAGCACTTTCTATGCCTCGAGATTTCAGTTCTCGAGACAGGGCAATGGCTGGGAAAATATGTCCAGCCGTACCGCCAGCCGAGAGTAAAATTTTCATGTGTTCCTTGAGAAGTCTGCTAGACTCTGAGAATGCAATGGAATGTGACCGAACAAAGCGACTTGAGTGCCATGCTTGAAGCGATTAAACGCGGTGAGAACATCATTCTGACTCAAAACGGCAAAGCCGTTGCCCAAATTACTGCCTTGCCAAAACCCCAAAATACGATTCAGCTTGGATTTATGAAGATTGATTTCAAATCGGACTTGCTTGAACCAACTGACCAAGACATCATTGATTCGTTTTACAAGGATAATTGAATGCGTGTCTTGCTTGACACCCACACCGCAGCTTGGGCGATAGGTGATGCAAAATTGCTTGGCAAACAAGCTCGGGTGCTGCTTCAAGCACCAGAGACCATCGTTTATTACAGTGCCGTGACTATTTTTGAAATGTCCTTGAAATACCATGCTGGAAAATGGTTTGAAATCAAGCCAATCATTGATGACCCAGACACAGCCATGCAAACCCTTGGCGCGATTGAACTGCCTGTGTACTCGAGCCATGCACGTCTTGCTGGGGCTTTCCCAAGCAGCCATAAAGACCCTTTTGATCGCTTGCTGGCAGCCCAAGCCATGCTCGAGCAAATGACCTTGCTGAGTGCCGACCCTTTGATGGATGGCTTTGGGGTACAAAGAATCTGGAATTAAAATCATTTAATCTCCACTCTCGAGCAAGGCAATCCGAGGTTCTGCCCGTGGCACAGCACGTTTCTCGTATTTATGCAGTAACGCATGAGCCGAGTGCATCCAGCCCATCACAATGGCGCAAGCAATCATGCTCGAGCCGCCATCGGAAACAAAAGGTAAGGTCATACCCGTGTTTGGAAAACGCCCAACCGTCACGGCTAAGTTAATTAGGGCTTGTGCAACCAGTAAAAGCATTGCCCCACCACACAAAATACTGGCAGCATTGCGTTCGTCTGCGTCTATATGGACTGCCTTTGAGAGGCGGTGCATCAAGTCTAGTCCAACCAACAAAATACAGGCAAAAGCGGCGAATATGGTGGTAATACCGATTAAACCAAGGCTGTGCGCCACAGTAGAGGACACAAAATCATTGGTTTGGGCAAAAAGCTTAATTTTATCTTGGGCAGGTCCACGCCCCGGAAGCCCACCGCGCTGAATGATGCAACGTGCCAATTCAACTTGGGTTTTGTCACGCTTGGCACACATGTCATCTGAACGGGTGACTGAAGTAAAGCCCTCTAAACGGTTTCCCACGTACTTATTTTGTTGTAAGTAATAACCAATGAGAGGCGAAGCCATCAAAGCAGCCGTAATCGCAATACTGAGAATTCTACCGATAGGGGCGTTAGCAAGAAACATCACCCCTAAACCAAGCGCAAACGTAAACACACCCGCCGAGGTGCTAGGGGCGAGTAAAATCAGGACACTGGTTGCCCCGAGTGCCAAAGCGGGTACCCACAGCGCATACCGAGTTCCACGCCGTGCAAAAAACGAAGCAAAATAAGCAATCAAAGCCACTTTTGCAAACTCCGACGGTTGGAATTGAAAACCAAAGACTGGAATCCAACGCCTTACCCCATTGATTTCACGTCCAAACAATAAAACCGCCACCAATGCCACCAAGCACAAGACCCAAGCGTACTTGCCAAGTTGTACCGAAGCCCCAGCCCGCATTTGCGAAACAACCAGCGTGACCGTAAAACCAATGGCAATAAACACCAAGCTCTCGGGGACATCGTTGACCGAAGCCGTTGCCATTGCCAGTAAACCCAAAGCGAACAAAACCATTTGGGCGGACAGCAACAAGGGATTTAAGGGTTTTAACATGGGGAAACCTCGAAGAAGGCGAAGGGCAAAGGGCAAAAGGTGAAAGGGGTCATGATTTTGACTCCTCGAGTGTTTTGACCGCATCACGAAAGGCTTGCCCTCGAGCTTTATAATTCTTGAACAAATCAAAACTTGTACCTAATGGAGCAAGTACAACACTACCGCCTTGGGCTGCCTCGAGTCCGAGTTGCACCGCTTTAGGCATGATTGAATCTGTGGTTTCTGCACTTAAATCAAGAATCCTGATACCCGTATGCTGCAAGGCTTTGGCGTACTCGAGACCAGATTCTCCAAAAGCAATTAAAACCGCTACTTTTTTCATCAAAGGCTCGAGTTTTGGGAGTTCTGATTTGTGTTCTTCGGGCGTGAGTTTATCGCGTCCGCCGACAATCCAAGCGATGGGGGCTGGGGCATTCTCGAGGGCGCTTTGGACGGCTAAGACCCGAGTGGCGATACTGTCTTCGATAAAGCGCGTATTTTGGATGGTGGCAATTGTTTCAAAACGCCCCGGTACGCCCGGAAACTCGAGCAGCGCCGTTTGCAGTTTTTCTAAATTTGGAACTCGGTCATGACGCTTTAAGTACGCCAACACTGCTGTAACTGCTATACGTGCGTTTTGCGGGTGAACCGTGTTTGGAATTTCTTTAAGCGGCAAGAGTGCTGTATCACCTGCTAGAACTGCGCCCGTTTCAGCAACTCGAGCAATCTGGGCTTTGGTTTTGGGTTCTAGGGCTAAGGATTCTGGAAGCACCAAGGTATCCGCCCTAGTTAGGTTCTCGGCAATGCGCCATTTGGCAGCCTTGTATGCCTGTACCGAACCGTGGTCACGCACATGGTCTACTCCGATATTGGTAATCACTGCCACGTCTGGGCGGTAGGTGTGAATCCGTTCCAACTGAAAACTAGAAAGTTCCACCACGCAAACTTCGGCATTTAGCACCTCGAGCAAAGGCGGGTCAAAATTCCCACCAACTTGAGCGTCAAAACCCTGTGAACGCAACAAATGGGCAATCAGCAAGGTGGTGCTGCCTTTACCGGCTGTACCAGTAATGCCAATACTCGAGAATGTGGCGGTTTGAAATGCCAGTTCAACCTCACCCCAAATGGGGATACCTGCTGCCAGTGCCACCTGCATATGCGGATGGCGCATCATCACCCCCGGCGCGGCAATCACCAAATCAATACCCGTTACATCAAACGTCTCGAGTCTCGAGAAACCCAGTTCTAGGGCTTCAAGCGCACCAAATGGGTTTGAGGATTCATCAAACCAGACACCAGACCAACCCAATTTTGCAAGGTGTTTAATCACACTCGAGCCAGAACGCCCAAGACCAAAAACAAGGCAGTTCATGCTTTACCACCATTCATGATGCTCCACGCCAGCATTGTGGCAACAGCAGTGATAGCTAAGAACCGAATGGTGACTTTGGTTTCTGCCCAACCAAGTTTTTCAAAGTGATGATGAATTGGGGTCATCAAAAAAAGGCGTTTGTCCACCCCATGAAAACGTTCGTTGTAGCGTTTAGAAAGAACTTGCAGCACCACACTGACAATCGCCATCACAGGGAATATCGCAGCAATCGGTAGAACCCATGTCCAACCTTGGGTGATATAAACCCCAGCCACAATCCCGCCAAGGGCATGAGAACCCGCGTCGCCCATGAAAATCTGGGCTTTTGGGGCGTTAAACCATAAGTAGCCAAGCAAAGCCGCAATCGTGAAACCCGCCATTGGTGAGGAAGCCACCAATGGAATTAAAATAATCGCCACTGTACCCGCGCAAAGTCCATCCAGACCATCAGAGAAATTGACTGCATTGGCAGTGCCAACCGCCACAAAGCAGTAAAAAGCAGCATCCAACCAAAAACTACCCAGTAAAGAAATTTCACCCGCCACAACGTAAGCAAAAATACTCGAGACCAGAATCTGGGCAGGGAATTTAATTCGAGCCGGCAAATCGCCTCGGATGCCTAATCCAAGCATTCGGGCGCGAACAATACCGATGTCGTCCCATGCGCCAATCAGGTACATGCCAAAGGATAAACCCAGAACCGCCCAGCCTTTGGTGTCAGACATGCCTGTCAAACCAATCAAAATCAGCCAGACCAAAAAAATAGTCAGCGTGAATGGAATCCCGCCCATGGTAGGTGTGCCGTCCTTGACCAGATGGGTCGCAGGTCCATCGCGGCGCACCGTCTGCCCCCAACCACGTTCCTTGGCAAAACGCAAAAAAATCCCCACAGCAAACCATGAGATTAAAGCCGTCAGCACAAATCTCACCGCGTCACCTCACAAGCTCGAGTTAAAAGCGGGGCAAAGGTTCGGGCATCAAAAAACATCACACTCGAGCCAATTGCCACTGCCAGTGTATCGCCACCAACGGCAACTTTTGAACCAGCGCTTGGCAAGGAAATAGTACGAAAAGGATTTAGGTCATTACGGCTAATTCGTACCTCAGATTTCTCGAGAACAAAGGTATAGTCGGCATTTCGCACTGCCATACCTTTGACCGCCACAAACGAATTGTTTTCTGGCAGTAATGAATACTGAGCAGAATCGAGTTCTTTCACTCGAGTGGTTTGCCCATTTTGCAAAACAAATACTTCTTTATTCACCAAAAAATAAGTGCTGTTTGGCAATTCAAGCACATCTTGTGGGAGGCTGGAAAAACGGGTCACTCGAGAACCTAAGAAATTAAAAACATCACCTTCTAAAGTCAAAATATGCCGTGCCGATAACCGGGTGGGTTGCCCTAAAACAGCCACACTTTTTGGTAGACCCACAGCCGTTTGTACCAAACCGGCTCGAGGTAAGGCAAACCACCATGTATTATCCAGCCACGCCGCACTGCTGACACGAGTTGGCGCGGACAACCAATCATGACCCGATTGCCCCCGAATCGCGGCTCGAGAGAAAAGCGCTACCGAGGTGGCATTCTGCGCCACACAAACCGTGTCACCATTGGGATTGACCACCAAACTGACAATACCAGTGTTTGAAGCCGCAACAGTATTAGAACTTTGGGTAACTCGAGCCGGAGCGCAAGCCATCAGGAATACAGCCATGAGCAATATGGGTTTGGTATTTCGTAGGGGCGACCCTTGTGGTCGCCCTGCCATAAAGTTGATGTGGGCAAAGCCCACCCTACACATTTCTTCAAAGCCGTTCACGCAGCACCTCCACAATTTGCTCGAGTTGCACAAATCTCGAGCCTTTGACAAGGATGGTGTCGCCGTTTTTAATATCTGGTAAAATACGAGCCTTGGCTTCTTCGGTTGTGGCATACCAAAGTGCATCTGTACCATTATCGAGCGCAGCTTGAGCGAGCGCATCGCCGTGTTCACCAATGGCAATCACCAGTTGGGCGTGTTTGGCGGCAGTTACGCCGATTTCGCGGTGATACTGACGGCTGTGTGTACCAAGTTCACGCATGTGTCCAAGAATCGCAACTTTACGCCCAGAAAACCGTCCAAGTGTCTCGAGACTGGCGGTGACTGATAGCGGATTGGCGTTGTAAGCATCATCTATTAAAGTTATTTGTCCACGTTCGATGCGGAGTCTCCCGTTTGGAATTTGGCTGTTCTCGAGTCTGGTTTTGGCGGTCTCGAGCGGGATGTTGTAGCGCTGGGCTAGGGCAAGTGCCAGCACTGCGCTTTCGGCAATTTGGGTACTTGGGGTCTCGAGGGTAATTTGCTGCCCGTGATAGAGAAAGCTGACGGTCTCGGCAGTGGCGTGTAGGTTTATGGCGCGGTGAGTGCAAGTTTCTAAAAAACCATAACTTGGGATAGTTGGGTAACGGTGCGCGGTATTGCCCGCCACCATGCCATATAGGGCTTCTAGGATGCGTCCTTTTTCAAAAGCTACGGTGTCTACATCGCCAAAAAATTCAGTATGGGCAGCCCCGACCGAAGTAATAATCCCGATACTTGGCGCGACCAATGCCATTAACTCATCCATTTCGCCAATGCGGTCTATGCCCATTTCAATCACATGGGTGCTACCCGCTTTTACATTTGAAAGTAAATAACAGGCTAAGTAATTGAGGGTGTTAAGATTCCCGGGGGTGCATGGCACATCCAAAGCACTCGAGACAAGGCTTTTGGCGGTGGTTTTTCCGGCTGACCCTGTGATGCCAATTAACTCGGCTTGGGTGATGTCGCGGTGCAGTCTTGCCCAGTGGCGTAGCGCCATAATTGCGTCGGTGACACGCACCGCCCTTGGCACATCCAAATCGGTCAGGATAAACGGTGCGCCAGCTTCAAGTGCCGCCTCAATAAAATCGTTCCCATGCCGTGTTGCACCTTGCAGGGCTGCAAATGCGGTGTGTTCGTTGCATTCGGAAGTCATAAAGGTGATGCCCTTGGCGGCTCGAGCATCGCTGGCGATAACGGCATTCAGTTGTTGGGCATAAAAACGAGGGTCAATCATGACAACCTCGAGCATACAGTTAGTAAGATGTGTAAGTCACTCATTTATCCTACTTCTTGGCACACGGCACAGGGGCAATCCCGTACCGTGCGGCGGTCTCGAGAACAATTTGCCGAAAGACTGGCGCAGCCCCAAGCGAACCATGAATGTCGTTTTTTGGGGCGTACAACTGCACGGCAATCGTCACTTTTGGCTTATCCACAGGAAAAAACCCAGCAAACAGTGCATGGTAACGACTGACCGATTTCTTACCGTTGTACCAAGTTTCCGAAGTCCCCGTTTTACCACCAACACAGTAATTGGGAACTCGAGCGCGAGGCACACCTTCATTAACCGTGTACTCGAGCATTTCACGGGTGGTGCGAGCAGCGCTTTCAGAAATGACCCTGCGTGCTTCGGGGATGTCTTGTCCTTCAAATAATTTTGGCGTAATCAGTTTGCCATCGTTGACCAGCACACTAAACGAGGTCGCCAGTTGCAAGGCTGTACTGGTGAAACCCTGTCCAAAACTATGGGTCGCAAAGTCTCGAGGTCGCCAATCTTGCCAGTCAGAGAGGTCATTGCGTTCTAAACTCGGGTCGTTTTTCCATGTTTTTGCGCCAAAACCAAATTTGACCAAATACTCATGGAGTTTTTGCGCCCCAAGCTGGTCGGCAAAAAAGGAGATTCCAACATTACTCGAGTACCGCAGCACTTCTTTTAAGGTTAAATCCGAAGGATGCTTTATCGCGTCACGTACAGGTGGCGCATTGCGGTACTGACGCTGCATTGGCGCGTACATTGGTGTGTCGGGCGTGGCTCGACCTTCATTGATTAGGATACTGGCAACCAAGGCTTTAATCGTGCTACCGGGGTCAAAGGTATCGCGGAAAGCACGGTTTTTCCATAGTCCTTCACGTCCATCTTGCCAATTGGCAGCATCAAAACTCGGGGCATTGGCAACCGCCAGTAAACGATTGGTTTTGGCTTCGAGAATCACCACCGTGCCACCTTCTGAACCAGTGGCGAGCATCGCGTTTTCTAAAGTCGCTTCGGCGCTGGCTTGCATGGTTGGGTCAAGGGTCAGGATTAAATCCTGACCACTGGCAAGCCAATCATTCTCAAATTTTTCTACGCCGTACAAGCCTTTATTAAATACACCGTTATCGTCTTTGCCAACAAACCCCAGCACCCCAGAAGCCAAACGCCCTTGTGGGTATTTACGATTCTGATTGACCGTTTTGCCTGTGCTTTCAGATAAGGTCACAAATCCTTGTTCACCACGCAACAAAACCCGTCCGCGTTGCACATCTTTACTGACCACAGGAGCATACGGTAAGCCCAAGGACAAACCCGTAAACTCGAGCCAAAGCCCGACCATCACCAGTGCCAAGACCCCACCAATCAAAGCAAAACGCCACGGTTGACTTGGGGTTTCCAAAGGCATGACTTCGACAGGTGTAAAGACTGTCTCGAGGGGTGTGGGAATGTGTTGGGTTTTGGTTTCGACTTGGGGCATGAATACCTAGGAGAGAGACAGGCAAAGGGCGAAGGGCAAAAGGCAAAGGGAAGAAGAGTCGGGGTGTAGGCATTTCTCGAGGCTTAAAAATTGGATAACTAGATTTAGCGCCATTTGGTATCCACTGAAATTTTTTCTTGGACTTTGAGTAAGGGCTTTAAGGGTTTTAAGGACTTAAATTCAAGTTGTAAACTGCTGGCACTCGAGAATGGAATCATGTCGTTGGCAAAAGCCCAGCGTCGCACTCGAATCGGGCTTTCTAAGGTATCCAGTTGAAATTGCAATTTGGAACGCTCCTCAGTCAGTTCGACTGTTTCGCCTTGTAAATCCAGTAAATTCTGGTCTGAATCCCGAGTCACAAAACGCACCCCGACCAAAATCACCACCAGAGCAGCATAAAAAAGCATAAAACGCTGAACTCGTTCGGTCATGGCTTAACTACCTTTGTACCAACCCGCAATTTGGCACTTCTGGAACGAGGATTTTCCAGCAATTCGGCTTCTGTCGCTTCAAGTGGTTTTTTGTGTAATGGTTCGAGTTCGGAACGCATAAAACGCTTGACAATGCGGTCTTCGAGCGAATGAAAACTAATCACCGCTAAACGCCCACCATCTTTAAGGATGTGTTTTGCCCCATTTAGACCCGCCTCGAGAACTGCCAATTCGTCGTTGACATAAATTCTTAACGCCTGAAAAGTCCGCCGTGCTGGATGAATCCCCCGAGCATGCTGCCCCGGATAAGCCCGTTTAATCACGCCTGCCAGTTGGACGGTACTGTTCAATTCGGTTTTTTCGCGTTCTGCCACAATAGCCCGAGCGATTCGCCGTGAATGGCGTTCTTCGCCGTAATCAAAAATAATCTGTGCCAATTCTTCGTACTCGAGATTGTTGACCACATCGGCAGCACTTTCGCCGCTTTGTGACATCCGCATGTCTAAGGGTGCATCGGTATGAAACGAAAAACCACGCGCCGCATCATCTAACTGAAAACTCGAGACCCCCAAATCAAGCAACACACCATCCACTGCTTCTGGCACAAGTGCAACTAAATCCCGAAAATTACCTTGTCTGGTTTCCAAACCCACCAAACCAGCCTCATTTACCCGTTCAAGCGCAAAAGGGTCTTGGTCAATCCCAATCACCCGCGCCCCAGCCTCGAGCAACAAGCGCGTATGACCAGCCCCGCCCAAAGTCCCATCCACAAAAAGCATTCCCGCTTGTGGCATAAGCCCAGCCAGCACCTCGACAGGTAAGACAGGCAAATGCGTAAGTTCAGGCGAAAGGCGAAGGTCGAAAGGCGAAGGTAAACCCTTTGCCCTTTGCCCTTTGCCCTTTGCCTTTCCCATCACCCCACCAGCCTTTGCAGCACTTCGGGTAAATCAGTTTGCTTTGGCGGCTGCATTTGCACCTCGGCGATAATTGCGTTCCAACGGTCAATGTTCCATAACTCGAGTCGTTTAGGTGCGCCAGTCACGACCACATCGCCCTCGAGTGTCGCATACCCCCGCAGGGTTGTCGGAATCGAAATCCGAAAGGCATTATCAAGCCTAGTTTTTTGAGCGCCACTGTAAAAAAAACGCATAAAATCCCGACCTGCTTTATCGTTTAAGGGGAGTTCAGTCACGGCTGTCTCGATGCGTTGCCATTCAGACAAGGGAAAAACATAGACACAACCCTCAAAGCCCCGAGTCAGCACCATGCCATCCTCGACAAACTTACGAAAGTCCGGTGGCATCACCACCCGACCTTTGTCATCAATTGCGTAAGGGTACTCTCCGAAGGGCATCTCCCACCCATTCCCACCTCGCCGCCAAGCGCTTCTCGAGACCACCCCAAGAATAACCACGCCCAGCAAAAGAAGAAGCGCTGATAACACAGGTTATCACGCTTTCCCCAGATTTACCACTCATCCCCACAAAACCCCAATAAAGGGGCATTTTTTAGATTAAATTTCCCACGAGACTTAAAAACACAGTTCTACAGGACGGAATTACAGTTAAAAGGAACGACTGCTACGCTATAAAAATAGCACAAATTTACAAATCCGCCCCAAAGTAAGAAACTCAAGAATAGTCACTCGAGCTTCTTAGCAACAAAAATCTGGTCTGCAAGGTATAGTTACGCCATGAAAACGACTCTGGCTTTTTTAGTGGCAGCAACAACCCTAATTCTTGGTTTGAGCTTAGCGCAAAATGAAGTCTATCAACCCAATTGTGGCACCACCCTAAAAATGCAGCCAGATGCTTTTATGGAAACCTACACCGTAAAAAATAATGACCAAAGCGAAGCAGGCTACGACCAAGCTGCCATGTATTGGGCAGCTTGCAAGCAAAAAGAAAACGAGGCTCGAGTCGCTAAACTCCCAGCCCTAAAAGCCAAATTAGCGAATTTATACCGAAATCACAACGAATTCTTTAATGCCGAAACCGAACTGGCATATGCGGCGGCTGGCGGCGGTACAATGTTCCCTCATGGCAGAGCGCGATTCCAACCGAGCATTGAAGAGCATTTTTCAAAACTGATTGGTTTACTAACCAGCAAAACTGGCGCGACCAAAAGCGCAGCAATTACAACACGCTACAACCAAGCCAAACAGAAACTCGAGAAACGCCTAAATACTGCTCTGAGTACCCCAAAGCCTTTTACCGAAGGGGACACCGCCGCCGAAGTGACCCGTAAAAAAGCGCAGTGGCTCGAGAATGCTAAAAATTATGCTTTGCAGTACAGCAATATCCGCAAGAACATCGGCTCGAGTATTGACCTGTCCAGCACCACCATCCTCGAGTTTCTAGCGGCTGGACTCTGGACAGAAGAAATATGAGCTTAACCGCCGACCATCAGCGCACAGGTTTTTTAACCGCCAAACGCGGCTTAAACCACGATTCTTTTGCGATGCGGTTATGGCACAAAGCCAAGAAATTTGGGATTTGGAATCCAGCCGAAATTGACTTTAGTGAGGATGCCAAGCAGTGGCAAAACTTAACCGACCTTGAACGCCAAGTGCTGATGCACCTCGCCGCCCTTTTTCAAGCTGGCGAAGAAAGCGTCACGCTAGATTTACTGCCACTGATTCAAGTGATTGCCAAAGAAGGACGGCTCGAGGAGGAGATGTTCTTAACCAGTTTTTTATGGGAAGAAGCCAAACACGTCGAGACCTTTGACCGTTTCTGGGGCAGTGTGGTCGGACAACATCCAGACTTAGAACAATACCATTCCGAGAATTACCGCACGGTTTTTTATGATGCCCTACCTAAAGCCCTTCATGCCCTCGAGACCGATTCCAGCCCAATTGCCCAAGCCAACGCCAGCGTAACCTACAACATGATTGTCGAAGGGGTACTGGCAGAAACGGGCTACCATGCTTACGGGCAAATGCTCGAGCGTAACCAAATTTTACCGGGGATGCAGCGTGCCATGCGTTTATTTAAGCAAGACGAATCTAGGCACATTGCTTACGGGGTGCATTTGCTGAGTCGTTTAGTTGCCGAACACGGCGACCCAGTTTGGGAAGTAATCGAAAACCAAATGCAGGAAATGATTATTCCCGCCATTGGCGTAATCAATGATATTTTTGACCAGTACAGCGAACTGCCCTTTGGCTTAGAAGCTGAAACCTTTATTAACTATGCCTTCGGGCAATTCCAAAAAAGATTAGCGCGAATTGAACGCGCCAGAGGCTTAAAACTCGAGCAGGTCATAGGCGCAGAAAGCCACGACTTAGAACAAGCCGAAGTGATTGAGTAAACGCACCTATTCTTCGGGCAGGTTTTCGTACAGCGCAGCCAAAGGCAATACAAAACCAATGCTTGGTACTTGCATCAGCGAATTAGCATCTAAAAATTCGTGCTGCCAAGTGCCGTTAGGTTGTCTCGAGTACACTTCGCCAAGCGCTTCGGATTGCGAAAACAAAAAATACTGCTCTAAACTTGGGATAGCGCGGTAATTCCTGAGTTTCTCGCCACGGTCAATATTTTGGGTGGAATCGGACAGCACTTCAAAAATCACACTCGGAAGGCGTTTCACTCGAGGGGTATCTAAGCTCATGTCGGTCAGAACAAATACATCAGGGTAATACCCAACTTCTTCTGGGGTACGGATTTTAACATCACCTTTGTAAACTTGAAATGACCTCGATTTGAACGCCTCGAGAAACAGACGGGAGTAAATTCCACCTGCGACATAATCGTGTCTATCTGTGCCACCAGCCAGGACAAACAAGTTACCATAGACAAACTCGTGCCGTTCTTGGCTTTGTTCTTCAAACTCGAGGTACGCTTCAAAACTCGAGACGGTTTGAACTGGCAGGGCGCGGTTCATGCCTGTAATTATACGACAAAATAGGCAGTGCTTTGAATTAAACAATTTGGTACAAGTTCAAGTGATTATGGCAATGGTATTGCCCTTGACTCGAGTGGCAATTCGTATGTCACAGGAATTACAAGTGTCGCATTCGCAGGGAATACCAATGCTGGCAGTACTGACGTTTTCACACTGCGTTTTGATGTGCTAGGCAACACCTACTACTAAACACAAGTTCTGCTCGAGCGTTGGTAGTGGTTTAGCTGGCGCTCGGGTGGTTTATTCCCATATTTTTTAGCTCGAGCCGAATTGCAGTAGACTAACCCCATGCGTTTACCCATTGGCATTCAAGATTTCACAAACTTACGCGAAGAAGGCTATTTATACGTGGATAAAACCATGTACATGATGCCGTTACTCGAGGGCGGACGGTTCTTCTTTGCGCGTCCAAGGCGTTTTGGGAAATCGCTGTTAATGTCAACCCTAAAAGCTGCATTTATTGGGCGTAAAGATTTGTTTAGCGGTTTGTGGCTCGAGAATAATTTTGATTTTA
>JAYWHB010000707.1:0-2265 GCA_043777915.1 Deinococcales bacterium | reverse complement strand
GTGTCGGCTCGAGCCGAACGCAAACTGGCAGCTTGGGCTTTACCGCGAGCCTCGGCGATACTTTCGGCAAAAGTTGCAAAAAGTACGGTCAGCAGCAGCAAAATTGTGATGACCAATTCGTAGGCAAAGGTTTGCCCTGAAAATAATTTCTCGAGCGTCAGAAAAAGAGTCACGACTGTACCAATCAGCACAATAAACATCACAGGGTTTTTAGCCAAATAAATCGGATTGAGTTTTTTAGCGCTCTCAAGAATTAAGCCACCAAGTTTACCTTCGGGAATAATTGCCGCAGCACGGCGGTTCTTAACGGTTTGTTGCATTATTTCACACCTTCAAGTGGAACAGGTTGCGGTAAGGGTTGCCCAATGGTTAGATGTTCGCTAATTGGACCCATGACCGCCAAGGGAAAGTACGACAGCGCTCCAACAATCAGAATCACACTGAGGGTTGTGACCGCAAAAATCGGTGTGTCCACCCGCAACGTTCCAGCACTGGCTGGCGCAGCTTTTTTTGCCCCAAGAAAACCCGCAATTGCCAAAGGCACAATAATCGGAATAAACCGTGCCAGAATTAGACAAACCGAAGTCATGATGTTCCACCAAACGGTGTTATCGCCCAAACCCTCAAAGCCCGAACCGTTATTGGCAGTGGCACTCGAGAATTCATAAACCACTTGGCTTAACCCATGAAAACCGGGGTTGGAATTGGCGGTTAAACTTGGGATACCAAGGGTTAAAGCACTTGGGACAAGAATTAAAACTGGTGCAATGAGTAAACCGATTGAAGCCAATTTCATTTCTCGAGCCTCGATTTTACGCCCAAAGAGTTCTGGGGTACGCCCGACCATCAAACCCGCAATAAAGACCGCAATCGTTAAATAAATAAAGAAATTCAGGAAACCTACGCCGTCACCACCAAAAGTCAGGTTCAGCCACATTCCCACAAGCGGCACAAGCCCAGCAAGTGGATTAAGGCTGTCGTGCATGGCATTGACACTGCCGTTGCTGGTTTGGGTTGTCCACGTTGCCCAGAGTGCCGAAAGGGATGTACCAAAACGCTGTTCGACCCCCTCGAGATTTGGGGATTGAACTGCCAAACCTGTAAAAGCAGGATTAGGAGCTAAGGCGGCTGGCACAATTAAAAATGCTAAAGTTGCGCTCAGAAGTACCATGATTCCCATGACCGACACACCAAAACTTGGGCGCTTGGTAAAAAACCCAACCATAAAAATACTTGCCACTGGAATCAGCAAAATACTCAGCATTTGCAACAAATTACTAAGCGGCGTGGGATTCTCGAGCGGCACAGCGCTGTTTGGTCCGTACCAACCACCGCCGTTTGTACCAAGTTGCTTAATTGCCACCATTGCCGCGACAGGTCCAACGGGAATGGTTTGGCTCGAGACCTCCGTGTTTGGCTCGAGCAGTGTGGCGGTTTTTGCGCCGTCAAAGGTACTCGGAACGCCCTGCCACGTTAAAAGCAGTGCCAGCACAAACGATAATGGCAGTAAGACTCGGGTTAAAGCCTTGGTGACATCCAGATAGTAATTACCAAGATTAGCTGCCCCGATTACACCAATGCTGCCTTCAGGTCGCAGACCGCCGTTAATGCCACGCAACACCGCCACCATCGCCGCGATACCCGCCGCAGGAGTCACAAACATCATTGTGACAATGGCGATGAGTTGCGAAAAATACGAAAGTTGTGCCTGCCCAGAATAATGCTGCTGATTGGTATTGGTGATAAAACTCGAGGCGGTGTGCAGGGCTAAATCCCATGACATACTTGGAATGTTATCTGGGTTCAAAGGCAAGCTGCCCTGAAAAACAAAAATCAGGTACGCCAATACACCAATTGGGATATTGCTAAAAAGCAGTGCCAGCGCGTAACCGCGCCACGTCATGCCCTGACGCGGATTGACCCGCAGCACCCTAAAAATCAGATTCTCGAGCCAACCAAAAACAGGGTCTAAAAAAGTGCTTTGACTCGAGAAAACCCGTGCCATGTACCAACCAAGTGGCAATGCAAACACGAAAAGCAGAACATACGATAAAAAAATATCCATTTAGAGCCTCTCGACTGCGCCAACAAAAGCAGCGCACAACAAAAATAAACCAAGTAGAATCAGTAAGCCGCCAATCATTGGAACGCCTCTGGTCGAAGCAGGGCGTAGAACAAGTAAACAACCAACAAAATAGCCAGAATCAGTAGAACCCAAAGCATAAAAGACCTCCGCTTAGAAGCCTAGGCTCGAGCATGGTATTC
>JAYWHB010000706.1:0-6262 GCA_043777915.1 Deinococcales bacterium | reverse complement strand
ATCCATGAAGAATCCAAACGCTTAAATGATGTTGTTGACCCACCACTCGAGGCGTTTTAGGTCAAGTTTTCCAGTTTTTGAAAAAACAATCCCTTCGGACTCGAGCAGGATTTTTTGTAAGTCGCCAGTGCCAATTTTATAGGTGGATAATCTGCCACTCGAGTTGATGACCCTATGCCACGGAATGTCTTGGGTGGTTTCCTCGCTAATGCCGCGCAGTAAATGCCCAACGTGCCGAGCGCGTTTTGGGTAGCCTGCCATCAGTGCCAATGCGCCATAAGTGCTGACCCGTCCGTGTGGGATTTGTTGGACTAATTCTAGAACTTTGCTGCGAAATTCTGGCTCGAGTTTCATACTGGGTATTTTCTCATGTTCTGTCGTAGAATTCACGCGGTGAGAAGTCCGATTGGTGTGTTTGATTCTGGGGTAGGCGGTCTGACCGTGCTGCGTGCCATGCGTGAACTCTTGCCTTTTGAGGATTTTGTCTATTTAGCCGACACCGCCCGATTTCCGTATGGGCGCAAACCAAAAGCCATGATTGCTGGGTTTGCACGTCAGAATGCCGCTTTTCTCGAGTCTTGCGGCGCAAAAATGGTGGTGGTGGCTTGTAATACAGCCAGTACCTGTATTGACTCGAGTACCGCTTCTGTACCGATTATTGGGGTGATTGACCCCGGAGTGATGGCTGCCAGTGCTGCCAGTAACGGCGGTGTGGTTGGGGTGCTGGCTACTCGAGGTACGATTGCCAGTGGTGCATACCAAAGCCGTCTCGAGGCTCGGGGACACGATGTCTGGGCGCAGAGTTGCCCAATGCTTGCGCCGCTTGTCGAGGAAGGACTCGCTGATGCCAAAGAAGCGCAGCTTTTAATCGAGTATTATTTGCAGAAACGCCCAAAGAACTTAGATGCTTTAATTCTTGGTTGTACCCATTACCCAGTTCTGAAAAATGCCATTGCTACTTATCTTGGCGATACAATTCAAGTGGTGGACAGTGCTTTTGCCACTGCCAATGTGGTAGCCAAAGAATTACAAAACCGTGGTCTGGCGCTTGCAACCGAAAACTTCGGGCAAATCACACATTTTATCACTGGCGACCCACAAAGTTATCAGCACACCGCCAAGGTGATTGGTGGGGTGGATGGCGAAATGCACCATCTCGAGATAGAATCACTTTTGGCTGCTACTCAAAAACCCGTAACACAAGTCTCATCGCTCAAATAAAGGAAATCCATGCCTCTGCGTCAAAATCGTCATAACTTAGAACTCCGTGCCTTAGAAGTCAAATGCAATGTCAATCGTTACGCCGAAGGCTCGAGCCTTGTGAAAATGGGCAACACCCATGTGCTTTGTACGATTACTTTAGAACATAATGTGCCGCGCCATATCATGGAACGCCGCGATGCCAACGGTAAAAAAATGCCGCCCACTGGCTGGCTGATGGCAGAATATAGCCTGCTGCCTCGAGCCACCCATGAACGCACCCAACGCGAACGGCAAAAAGTCGGTGGGCGAACCCAAGAAATTCAGCGTCTATTGGGGCGGGTTTTTCGGGCGACCGTGGATTTAGACTTATTTAAGAATAAAACCCTTGTTATAGATTGCGATGTGCTTCAAGCCGACGGTGGCACTCGAGTCACCAGTGTGCTGGCGGGATATGCAGCCCTACACGACCTTTGCAACCGCATGACCAGAGCCGGAACGCTTGATGATTGGGCGCTCAGAGCCGAAATCGGGGCGGTCAGTGTTGGCTTGGTGGATGGTCAGATTCGGCTTGACTTGGATTACTTAGAAGATTCAAGCGCCCAAGCTGATATTAATGTTATTGCCACCAGCACAGGTCGTATTGTCGAAGTCCAAGGTGGCTCAGAAGGTGAGAGCATCGAACAAGAGCAGTTTTTTGAAATGGTCAAAATTGGCACTGATGGGGTAAAAACGTTACTTGAACGGATGAAACCGCAACTAAAATAAGAATTAGATTGGCGCTTGCCTTACAATTGTGGTAAACTAAGGCTTCCTCGCACAACGCATCCAAAAGTCCTAAGCATTGTGGCAGCAGGAGCGGAAAAAAATATTCCGTTTGGAGAGTTTATGGCACAAGAAACTGGTACGGTCAAATGGTTCAACGCTGAAAAGGGCTTTGGTTTTATTGCTCGAGAAGGCGGAGCAGACGTGTTCGTGCATTACAGCGCGATTAGTCAAGCAGGTTTTCGTAAACTGCTTGAAGGACAAAAAGTCAACTTTGATGTTGAAAATGGTAAAACAGGCAAAGGTCCGCAAGCCATAAACGTCAGCGTCGCCCAATAAATGAGATGTGCAAATACCTCGGGTCAAGCGGCTCGAGGTATTCTTTTGTGTGGACTGGACAATACAGGAACGCAAATTTACCATTTGGTGTGAACTCGAAACCAAGGACACGTTGCTTTGGCTCGAGTGGAACGAACGGGTTTTTGCATACCGTTGTGGGATTTCTAAAAACGGTGCGGCTGGACAATCACACCTTGGCTACGCTGATTCGCTCAAAGAAGCCCAAAGCATTGCTCTTGAATTACTCGAGCGCCTGCAAAGCCCATAACCGCACTCGAGCCGCGACCCGTAAAAAACCAGCCTCAGCACTTGAGATGAGCCTTTGGAGTTGCTGGATATTTTTTGAAACTCGCACCACTGCCAACTGTACTCGAGGGCGAGAATCTTCAAGCATAAAATCCATTTCAAAGTCTGGGTCAAGCACCGCCAAAGCTGATACCGCCGCCGCCGCTACCGATTCCCTTGGGTCGTCTAAAAATGGTCGCAGCACGGCAAACTGTCCACCGAGTTTAGCCAATGTTTCCAGCGCTCGAGGTAACTGCGCTTCGGGTAGGGCTGCCAGATGCGCCTCGAGCAGCGCAGGAGTAAACACAATCCCCTGAGCCGCCGCCTCGAGCAATTCGGCTGCATTTTTGAAGGGATGTTGGGATTTTTGTAGGGGAGATGTCCGCAGGACAGAGGGGTCTCGCCCTGTGACTGATAATTTTGTTTGATTTTCTGATTTGGTTATGGATGTTTTAGGTGAGGAAATTACGTTGTGGGGCGAGGGCGAGGCATGCCTCGCCCCTACGGTCGGGTTGTGTCTCGAGACAATTTCAAGTAAGACTTGACCGTACTTCTCGAGCATGACTTTACCAATGCCTTTGATACTGGCTAAGTCGGCTAAACTTTTTGGCATGGTTTGGGCAATACTTTCTAATACAGCGTTACTGGCAACCAAAAAAGCACTGATTCCCGAGGCTCGAGCGATTTCACGTCGCCAAGTCCAGAGGTCTTGAACCAGTGGTTCGCTGGGTTCGGGTTTTTTTGTGGTGTCTCGAGTATCTGTTCGAGGTGACACTGAATTCGTAGCTGCTCGAGCCGAAGAAAAGACCAAATCTTCTTCTTTGGCAATGTTTTTTTTGACCTCTCGAGGTTCTGTCTTAACAGCACTGACATTGCCATGCAGCATTCGCAATTCGCCTTTTTCGATCATCTCGAGCATCACATCCCGAATCACTTGCCGCCCAAAGCGTTTGAGTACGCCGTGCATTGGGTGCTTGTGCAGCCCTTTACTTTCTATTGCCGAACTGCTCGAGCCGACCAACAGCGCGGTCACGTCGCGTGGTTCTAAGCTGTGGCTCGAGAGGAGTTTTTGCAGTCCAGCCTGAATAGATTCTTTTTGTGTTGGACTGGCGCGTTTTTGGCTGGCAACCACTGGGCGGATACTCAGGTCGCCAATACTCGAGTCGCAAGCGTCACAGCGTTTACAGGGCGGGATTCGTTCGCCAAAATGCCCAATCAAAAATGCCCTGCGGCAAGCTCTGGTTTGGGCATAACCGACCACTTTTTCTAAAGCCGTATCCTCGAGTTTTCGGCGGCGGTACATGCTGCTAAAATCCACGGTCTTACGGGCATCCACCACCTGAAAAGCCCCACCCATGGCTTCTAGGTTGCCATTCTCGAGTAACAACTTGACTGCCACGTTTATCGGGGTGGTGTCAAAACTCATTCGGGCAGCCACGTCCGAAGCGCTGCCGGGCGTGTTCTCGAGATTTTTTAGGACTGCTTGGACAATTTTTTCGGGTGGATAATTTTTCTCCATGATGCTTTTGCGGGTCATCAGGTCTTGTGGGGCATACAGCAGTGCGGCATGAGCGGGTTGACCGTCGCGTCCCGCCCTTCCAGCCTCTTGGTAATAGGCTTCGATGGTGCTGGGAAGCGAATAATGCACCACAAGGCGCACATCGGGTTTATCCACCCCCATGCCAAAGGCAATCGTGGCACAAATGCAGTCAAGTTCACCACTTAAAAAAGCATCTTGGACTTCGGCACGGTCTTTGTCGGGCATTCCCGCGTGGTATGCCCTTGTGCCAAGAATATCGGCAATTTCCTCGGTATTTTTACGGCTTAAACAATAAACAATACATGCCCCCGGATGTTTAGCCCGCAGAGCATGAAGTGCCTCGAGTTTGGTGGCTTTGGTCGGGGTGTAATGGCTGCTAAAGGTCAGGTTCTGACGGTCAAAACTGCCAACTTGTACAAGCGGTTCGCGCAACAGCACCCGAGCGATTTCTTCACGCACTTTTGGGGTAGCGGTGGCGGTCAAAGCCAGACGCGGCGCACGTATACCTTCGAGCAAACTGCCTAGACTTAAATAATCAGGGCGAAAATCATGTCCCCACTGCGAAACACAATGGGCTTCGTCTACCACCACAAGGCTGGCTCGCTCGAGTAAGCCACGGCTGGCACGGGCGCGTTCTGGAGCAATATAAACCAGTTTGTACTCGCCATTGCGAATCCCAGCAAAACGTTGGCTGGCTTGGAGTTCGGTCATGCCACTGGCTAAATAGGTGGCTGGAATACCTTTTTTGGTCAGGGCATCCACTTGGTCTTTCATCAGGGCAATCAGCGGACTAATCACCACAGTTGTTCCCTCGAGCAGTGAGGCAGGTAATTGATAGGTCAAGGACTTGCCGCCGCCCGTTGGTAGCACAGTGAGGGCATCACGTTTTTCTAAAACTGCTTCTATCGTCTCGAGTTGCAGCGTGCGAAAAGACGTGTGTCCAAAGCGTTTTAGGGCAGTAGAAATAGCGGCACTCGAAATCACAGTTTATATTACGTCAAAAACAGAGATAAATGATAGAATTTCGTAAACCAAATTCCTCATCTGCTTGGAAAGGCGCTCTCATGCCCGTACCCCAAACTAAAGCATGAAAATAATTCAGGCTCTCCTGGTTGGACTTTTTTTTGCCTCAAATACGCTCGCCAGCCCAGCCACAGAACTATTTCGTGAAGCTAGTTTTTACATGAGTTTTCATTACCACGGGTACTCGAGTGTTAAACCCGAAGAACTGAGTAAAAGCCTCGGCAAGCAACTCGAGGAAGCCTGTCAGCCCAAAGGTGAGGCTTGTGGTTTTAGCGATGCCCGCCCGTACATCGAACGACTCGCCCAAGGAATGCGGGACGGTCACACCTATTACTTATCACCTAGCACTTACCGCACCACTTTAAGCCAATTTACAGGCATTAACCCTAACCCTAACCCGTTATATGGTCTGAGTTTTGGCAACCTCAACTCGAGAAATGAAATTGCTGTGTTGGATGTCATCGCCGATGCACCCGCGTTTAAGGCTGGAATACGCCCATTTGACCGTATCATTGGCGCAAACGGCAAACGAGTCACTAACCTTGCCGATTTACGCACGACCTTAAACACCAATGCACCTGTTCAACTCGAGGTTTTACGCGGCGAAGCCACCAACCCCGTGCGTTTTGAAACCAGTCTGCAACGCGCTCGGCTCGAGAAAACCAATCTGCCATTCTTGTACCAACCACCAAATGCACCTGCGGGCGTGGTTGCCCTAAGAATCCCAACTTTTGTTGGCAGCAACGACATCGCCCCAAAAGTCCATGAATTGGTGGCGCAAGCCCAAGCCCAAAATGCCAAAACCATGATTATAGATGTCCGCAACAACGGCGGCGGCGAAGAAACCGAATGTTACGGGGCTGCCAGTGCTTTTATCGGCAAGGCAGTCAACATCAACGAAACCCGTCTGGCTCGAGTCAATGTTGGTTTTGATGGTGGAACATTTATTGGCAACGACCCCAAAGACTTAGGTCGTTACGAAATTGCTAAACCTGCTTTGTGGACTGGCAATGTTTCGGTACTGGTCAATTCTGGGACTGCCAGTTGCGGCGAGTTACTGGCTTATCTGATTCAATACGCCAAACGTGGCACGGTGATTGGCGAAAGCAC
>JAYWHB010000705.1:0-2269 GCA_043777915.1 Deinococcales bacterium | reverse complement strand
GACCCCGCAAGGCGACCCGCAAGCACACCTTGGGAGATTGGTCTCGAGT
Source organism: Deinococcales bacterium (assembly GCA_043777915.1). Classification (GTDB taxonomy): domain Bacteria; phylum Deinococcota; class Deinococci; order Deinococcales; family JAAFIG01; genus JAAFIG01. Next base: position 2,220 of record JAYWHB010000705.1, on the reverse strand, counting down.
ACCGCGCTGAAAACATCCACAATTCGCCATTTACCCTTAAAGCCAGTTTCGACAGTTTGGCTTTGGGATTGTCCACAACTGCTAAACTCGAGGCAGGAACAACCATCGTCAAAGCCAATCTCGAGTTGCGTTTTGGCTACGCACCGAGCCTGCGCTTACAAACCAGTTTAGGTTTAGAAACCAGCTTCAAGCCCTTTTTTATTCGGGCTAGGGCATTTTTAGGTTTGACCACAGGCGAGGCAGAAGGTTTTAGTCTTGGGTATCACAGTTTATTGCGGGCATATCCCGCTAATTTTGTGGTCTCACGCCAAGCGATTGTTGGCAATTTAGAATTTGGCTACCGTCTCGAGTTACCAAGCGTGGCTGGAATCATTACGGCGAGTCCAGAGTTTAGAGTCTTTTTTGATGCTGGTTGGGCATTAAATTTTGATGCTAGCTCGAGCCAATTTTTGTGGAATGTTGGGCTGGGCATTAACTTTCCGGGGGCTTGGTTTGGATTTATCCCCTTTGGTTTTGGGTTGGACATGGCAGTGGGTGGCAGTCAATTTCGGTTTACGGCGTACACTGTGCTTAACCTGCCTTAAAAATTTGGTTCTCGAGTGTTACAATTTTCTTGTGAGCGAGACCCGCACCTTAACCCGAGAAACCACCAAAGCTACTACGCCTAAATTGTGGAAAGTGATGTTATTAAACGATGATTACACCCCAATGGATTTTGTGGTGGATGTACTGACCAGAGTTTTTCGCAAGTCCGAAGATGAAGCAATACAAATTATGTTACAAGTCCATCATGCTGGGGCTGGTTTAGCGGGTGTTTACGCCTTTGAAATTGCTGAAACCAAAATCATGCAAACCGAGGACTTGGCGCGTTCGGAGGGTCATCCGCTTCAGTGTACCCTCGAGCCAGAGTGAGAAAGGCAGGCGAAAGGCGAAAGGCGAAAGGCGAAAGGAATAAGGGTTTTACCTTTGCCTTTTAACCTTCGCCCTTCGCCTTCTTTTGCCTTTTAACCTTCGCCCTTTGCCTGTTTTAACCCTCATAGCTCATCTATGAACAATGTAGACTAAGGCTTGTGAAGCATTTTATTTTTGCGCCTGAAGTTGCAACTGCCTTGGCGCAGCATTTGCCCGTGGTGGCACTTGAAAGTACGGTCATCACTCATGGTCTGCCGTTTCCCAATAATCTCGAGACCGCTAAAGATTTAGAGGCTAAGGTACGCCTTTCGGGGGCAATTCCAGCCACGATTGCAGTGCTGGATGGAAAAATTCATATCGGTTGCACAAGCCAGCAATTACTGCGTTTGGCTCAAGAACCAATGGAAAAGGTGTCTTTGTGGAATTTGCCGGCAATCATGGCAAAAGGCACAAGCGCAGGGACGACAGTTGCGACTACGGCACATCTGGCACATCTGGCAGGGATTGAGGTCTTTGCCACAGGTGGAATTGGTGGGGTACATTTTGACGCGTTTGATGAAAGTGCCGATTTACCTGCGCTGGCTCGTATTCCAATTGTGGTGGTTTGTGCTGGGGCAAAAAGTATTTTGAATCTTCATGCGACGATTGAACGGCTCGAGACGCTGGGTGTTCCTGTCATCGGGTATGGCACAGATTCTCTACCCGCTTTCCATACCCCAAGCAGTCCGTACAATGTGGCAGCCCGTTTGGACACCCCCCAAGAAATCGCCAAAGCCCATATTGCAGCCCGTGACCTCGAGATGCGCCAAGCCATTTTGGTGGCTAATCCAATAGACCAAGGCATCGAGTTTAGTAAAGTTCAGGCGTGGGTCGAAGCGGCTAACCATGAGGCGCGTAAACAGATGGTTAGTGGTAAACGACTGACCCCGTTTTTACTTTCGGAGTTGGCGCGGTTGTCCTCTGGCGAAACAGTGCAAGTCAACGGTAGACTACTGGGCAATAACGCTAGGCTTGCGGGAGAGATTGCCGTGGCGTTAGGTGCTGTCCGACTCGAGGCGATATGAAAGAAGATAATTTAGTTGGTCGTTTGAACATCACCCGCGATAACCTCGCACCCCTACTAAAAGAGGCTCGAGAAGCCAAAGGAATGACTTTAGAAGAAATTGCCGAGCGCCTTAAAGTGCGCCCAAGTTTACTCGAGCAAATCGAAGCCGGACGTTATGAATCCCTGCCAGAAATGATTTACACCCGCTCGTACATTCAAAAGTTTGCCCAGATTGTCGGGCTTGCCCCCGAACCTTTTGTGAC
>JAYWHB010000704.1:0-2269 GCA_043777915.1 Deinococcales bacterium | reverse complement strand
CACGCCTTGGAAGTTTGTACCCAAACCCCTAAGTAGTAACCAGACTTATAGCGTTTGACATCAATCACGGCTGGTTTGGCATATTGTCCTTTGGCGAGTCCAATTGCAAAATTGAACGAATCAGATACGGTTTTGGTGTATGTATAAGAAAAACCAAGGATTGCTTGGAGCGACTTACCGAACAAAAAGTTTGGGTTGGCTGTATAAGAATAAGAAATAGAAATACTTCGAGCATAGGTATAAGTACAACTGCTGGCATTGCAATAGTATTCTGGTCCTGACCAAACAACATGCCGTTCATCGCCGTACTCGGTGGTTTTGATGGCTCGAGTTCTACCATCTTCAATTCCACCCCAGCGACAGGCTTGCTGTGCAAATACTACGGTACTGCTCATGACTGCTAGTAAGGCAATTGCATTGATGAACTTTTTCATGGGTTTCTCCAATATTTGAATGGTATTCGATTGACCTAAAGGCTGTATAACACTGCTTATGGCTCGAGACAGACAGATGGATTAGTTTGTGCCAAAGACCACATCGGCGGTGTTGTCTAAGTTTGGTGTTTTTCCAGACTGCAATTGCACTTTTACGGTGTCCAAAGAAACCAATGGGGTGAGCAAAAATTGTTGAGCTTCAGTGTCGTATGTCACCAGCACGCCATCAGAATCAATTGAACTACCAACCAATTCTTTAACAACGGCTTGCATTTGTGTTTTGGCTTCGTTGGTTGCATTGGTATCAAAAATCACTTGCTTGCCTGTTTTGAAGGCTTCAATAATTTCTGGGCGGTAATCGGCGGCGGTGGCGCTGTTGACCAAAAGGTAATCGTAATCGGTGGCTGTACCAAGGGTATAACTCGGGTTTGCTTTGAAAGTTGTGGTCACAAAACCATCTGAATTATTGATGTTCCAGACTTTAGAAGTAGGGGCAGCAACTTGGGTTTCGGTAACTGCGGTTTCGACGGTGGTGGCTTCCGAAGACTGGCTGTTACATGATGCTAAACCAATCACAGAAACCAAAACGAGCGCTGAGCTTTGCAACATTTTTTTCATATCATCCCCTTGTAAAACAACCGTGCCAAAATTGCTTAAACTGCTACAACCCTTCTGTACTATTTTGTTCTGCTACCTCCTCGAGCCAAAAAAGAAGTTGTGCTTGATGTATTTAAGTTTGTATTGTCAACACAATAAATAAGGGGCGTTAGCTGACCGTTAGCTGACAATTTTTCCGAAACTTGCGTATACGTTCATGGGCATCTCGCGTATACTCGAGCCAATGGACATTGACATTGCGTTGCAAAAGGTTTTTCGCCTGACAGGTTTTCGTATCGGGCAACGCGAAGTGATCGAAGCAGCGATTGCAGGCTTGGATGTCCTTGGGGTGATGCCAACAGGCGCGGGCAAAAGCCTGACCTATCAGCTTCCAGCCGTGGTGGCAACGGGTTTAACCGTGGTGGTCAGTCCGCTCATTGCGCTCATGCGTGACCAAGTGGCGAGTCTCGAGAAACTTGGGGTCAAGGCGGTAGCGCTGCATTCTGGTTTGTCCGAAGATGAGCAAAAAAATGCCTTACAAAAAGCCTCGAGTGTCAAAATGCTCTATCTGTCCCCCGAACGACTGCGTTCCAAAGCCGTTTTGGAACAACTACAAAAAATCAGTATTTCACGCTTGGTGATAGATGAAGCCCACTGTGTTTCGCAATGGGGGCATGATTTTCGTCCGGATTACCAGTTGTTACATGAGGCTCGAGTGGCGCTGGGTCATCCGCCAGTCACGGCGGTAACAGCCACCGCCACCAAAACGGTTCAGCGTGACATCGTGGCTTCCCTAAAACTCGAGCAGCCTTTTACATTGGTGACTGGTTTTAACCGCCCGAACTTAGCTTACCGAGTCTGGGAAGTGCTGGGTGAAGCCACGAAACTCGAGGCACTGCGCGATTTAATTACCCGTTTGCCAAAACCCGGTCTGGTTTACGCTGGGACACGCCGCGAAGCTGAGGACTTGGCATTAGAATTACAAAGCTGGGGTGTCAAAGCCAGTCCGTACCATGCCGCCCTCGAGACCAGTACCCGCAATGCAGTACAGGATGCCTTTAAGGTCGGTAAAATCGAAGTCGTGATTGCCACCAATGCTTTTGGCATGGGGGTGGACAAAAAAGATGTTCGCTTTGTGATCCATTACCGTATTCCTGGCACACTAGAAGCCTATTACCAAGAAGCTGGACGGGCTGGACGTGACGGCAAACCTGCCCAGTGCTGGTTGTTATTTGACC